>CAKOVW010000001.1 GCA_934122125.1 uncultured Clostridia bacterium
TTTTTATTGTTTTATTTTACTTATTTAGTGAATTTAAAATTTCAGGATAAATTCTGTAAGCATTTTCTTTCCAATTGTCTACAATTTTTTTTGCCTCTTCACGAGAGCCAGCAAAAACGCTAATTTCAAAAATACAACTATTATTTTCATTTATCTTACAAGTAACAGTATATTCATTTTCACTCTTAGGAGTATATTCAGCAGTAATAGATTCCTCTTGAGCAGTTTCTTTTAGTTCACTAGAAAATGAAGTATCAACTTTTAATTTAATAATTCCAGGAATCATATCATTAGTAAGGTCTAATGTAGCTTTACCAAGGTCCGTAATTTGATATACATTTTTGCCATCTTTATTAAAACAAACAATATATTTTTTTTCTATTAAATCAAGTAAAAACTGTTGAAAGTAGAAATAATTCATATCCATAACGGCTAGAACCAATCTTAGTAATCCATCATTAGTAATTGGATTTTCTACTTTGTTTAAAATATATAAAATTAAAACCTTATTTTCTGCTAAGACTTCTCCGTCTTGTGTCAATTTCAATTGTTTCAACTCCTATCAAAAGCATGATATTTGAATTATACCATATATAAATGCAAAATGCTATATTTACAAAAAGAAAAGTTTAAAAGCTGTATTCTAAAATTTTTCTTAGGTCTTTAGCGGTCATAATTTCCTCCATTATTGTATACTAACATATCAAAAAAATAAATAGTTAATAAACAAAAAACTTTACAAATGGCAAAATATACCGTAAAATAGTGATATAAGGGGGAAAAATGAAAACTCTATATGAAATATTAGAAGTAAGTGAAGGTGCTTCAAAAGAGATAATAGAAAAAGCATATAAGGTACTAGCTAAGAAATATCACCCAGACTTACAAGGGGAAAAGGACAAGCAAAAGGCCGAAGAACTAATGAAGCAGATAAATGAGGCATATAATATTTTAAGTAATGATGAAAAAAGGAAAAAGTATGACAGAGAATTGGCAGAACAAAGGCAAGCTAAAAAACAGGCACAAAGCAATATACAAAAAGAACAATCAGAAAGTAGTAGTATGTCATCTGTAAATCAACAAATGACAGAAGAGTATAGAAAACAGCAGGAAAAAATACAACAACAATACCAAGAACAATATCAAAATGCTTATGAAAATTACCTAAGAAGTCTTGGATATAAAATAAAATACAAATGGACATGGAGTAGAATAAAAGACTTATTAAAAACTTTACTAATTATAGCAGTGATAATAGTAATTTTATGGCTTTTTCCACCAACCCATAAAATAATATTAGATTTTTATAAATCTAATACAATATTGCAAGCAATGGTAGATGTTATAGGAAAAATATTTGAAGGAATATGGGAAAAAATCTGCTCAATTTTTGGCAAATAAATTAAATAATAAATATTGAAACACATAAAAAAAGGGTGTATAATAATTATTGCAAATAAAGGTAGGAGATGTATATATGTATAGAGATCACAATTGTGGAGAATTAACAATAAAAAACGTAGGTGAAAAAGTAACAATAGCAGGTTGGGTACAAAGAATTAGAAACTTAGGCTCAATGGTATTTATAGATTTACGTGATCAATTTGGAATTACACAAATAGTTGTATCAACTGAAAATAAAGATAAACTAGAGAATATAGTTTCAGAATGTGTTATTCAAGTAGTTGGAAAAGTAATTGAAAGAAGTAACAAAAATACTAAAATTCCAACAGGTGAAATAGAAGTAGAGGCTGAAGAAATAGAAATATTAGGCAAATGCAAAACAGTATTACCTTTTGAGATTAATTCAGATAAAACAGGAGAAGTAAAAGAAGATTTAAGATTAGAATACCGTTTTCTAGATTTAAGAAATGACAAGCTACACAAAACAATATTACTTCGTAGTGAAATAATGAAAACTATTCGTAAAAAAATGGATGAACTTGGATTTACAGAAATTCAAACACCAATTTTAGCAAATTCATCACCAGAAGGGGCAAGAGATTATTTAGTACCAAGTAGAATTCATCCAGGAGAATTTTATGCTCTTCCACAAGCACCACAACAATTTAAGCAATTGCTAATGGTTTCAGGTTTTGATAAATACTATCAAATAGCACCATGTTTTAGAGATGAGGACCCTAGAGCAGACAGAGCACCAGGTGAATTTTATCAATTAGATTTTGAAATGAGCTTTGCAGAACAAGAAGATGTATTAAAAGTATTAGCAGAGATATTTAGAACAGTTTTTACAACACATACAAATTGGAAAGTAGATGAAGCACCATTTATAAGAATTCCATATCTAGAGGCTATGGAAAAATACGGCAGTGATAAACCAGATTTAAGAAATCCACTTATAATACAAGATGTTACTGAAATATTTAAAAATGTTGATTTTATGGCATTTAAAGATAAAACAGTCAAAGCAATAGTGGTTCCAAATGGAGCAGAACAGAGCAGAAAGTTCTTTGATAGCATGACAGAATTTGCTACAAATGAGGTTGGAGCTAAAGGATTAGCTTGGGTTAAAGTTGATAGTGAAAATACATTAGCTGGAGGAATTGCAAAATATATAACACCAGAAATTCAAAAACAATTAGAAACAAAAATAGGAATGAACCAAAATTCAGCTGTATTTTTTATGGCAGATGAGTTTAAAACAGTTCAAAAAATAGCAGGAGCAGTTCGTAGTGAATTAGGAAATAGACTAGACTTATTAGAGAAAAACGTGTATCGTTTATGCTATATAGTAGATTTCCCAATGTATGAATTATCAGATGAAGGAAAAGTTGATTTTAATCATAATCCATTCTCTATGCCACAAGGTGGAATGGAAGCATTAATGACAAAAGATCCGCTTGAAATTTTAGCATATCAATATGACGTTGTATGTAATGGATATGAAGTAGCTTCAGGAGCTGTTAGAAACCACAATCCAGAATTAATGGTAAAAGCATTTGAAATTGCAGGTTACAGCGAAGAAGAAGTAAAAAATAGATTTGGTGCATTATATAATGCATTTCAATATGGAACACCACCACATGCAGGTGCTGCACCTGGACTAGATAGAATGGTAATGCTTGTAGCAGATAGCAAAAACATTCGTGAAGTAATTGCTTTTCCTAAAAATAAAAAAGCAAGAGATTTACTTATGAGGGCACCAAGCAGAGTACATGAACAACAATTAAAAGATGTTCACATTCAAATCGTAGAAAAAGAAAAATAAAATTAAAAGACTGGCTATTGGACTAAAAACCCAAAATTAGACAGTCTTTTAATTTGACTGAAACAAATTTTTGTAAAATATTGACTATAGTTTTACTATATAGTATAATAGAATATGTAAATAAAATGCGAAAGAGGTGGTAATATGTCAGCAAAAGATAATTCAAAAGAGTCTTTAGAATCACTAATCGCAGCAATACAAGAACTATTATATGAACTAAAAAATGAACAAGATGATATACTAACAAAATTAGACAAACATCATAAAGCAACAATGCAACAATTGCATGTACTTAGAGAGTTTGACCAAATTGCAGATATGACAAGCCAAATATTCGAAAGGCGACTATCAAGTATTGAACAAACTTTAAAAGAAAGAAAAAAGACATACTAATTAACAATATGCTATTGGGGACGGAGATTTTTGACACACTTTTAAATTTTAATTTATTTTTAATTCAAAGTGTGCTAAAATTCTCTATACTCAATGGCATATTTTTTTAAAAACTACTTGCTAAATGTGCAAAATAAATATAAAATAAATACATAAAAAATTAGGAGATACAGTTTTATGAATAATAAAAAAACAATTAAATTTTATATAGCACTTTGGATAGCAAAATGTGCATCATTTGCATTAAAAATATTGAGAAGAAATGCCACATACATGCCTGGTAAGTTAGCTTTACAAATATGTCCAGACTTTTTAGGGATGTTAGAAAAGCCAAAAACTATTGTAGGGGTAACAGGAACAAATGGCAAAACTACAGTATGTAATATGATAAATGATATATTAACAGCTAATAACTTTGAATTTATAAATAATAAATACGGCTCAAATATAGATGGTGGAATTGCAACAACACTTATTCAGGGGTCTACGGCATTTGGTAAAGCTAAAAAAGATTTAGCAGTACTTGAAATAGATGAAAGAAGTGCTAATAAAATATATCCATATGTTACACCTACATATTTAGTATGTACTAATTTGTTCAGAGATTCTTTGATGAGAAATGCACATACAGAATTTATAGCAGATATATTAAATAAATATATTCCAAAAGAAACTATAATGATAGAAAATGCAGATGACCTTATTTGCAGCCATATAGCAGAAGAAAATAAAAAAATATATTTTAGCATTGATAAATTACCAACAGATTTAGATCACTTTGAAAACATAACAAGAGATATAAGGGTTTGCCCAAAATGTAATAGTAAACTTGAATATGATTATGTAAGATACCATCATATTGGAAAAGCACATTGCAGTAATTGTGATTTTTCTACGCCTATAGCTGATTATGTAGTAACAAACTTAGATTTAGAAAATAAAAAAATGACAATAAAATCAAATAACATAGAAGAAATATATGACTTGATTAGTGATAATATTATAAATATATACAATATGTTAGCAGTAACAATAGTGTTAAAACAGCTAGGACTATCATATGAACAAATTAATTCTTCTTTTAAAAACTTGAAAATAGTAGAAACAAGATATAGTAAAGAGGAATATAAAGAGTATGAAATAGTAACACAATTGGCAAAGGGAATGAATCCAATTGCATGTTCTTTAGCATTTGATTATACTAGAAAGCAACCTGGAAACAAGGCAGTAATAGTAATATTAGATGATTTACATGAGGAGGCAAAAGGCTCAGAAGATACTGCATGGCAATTTGATGCAGATTATGAGTTTTTAAATGATGAAAGCATTAAGCAAGTTATAATTGCGGGACCAAGATATATGGATTCATATATTCGTTGCTTGATGGCAGGTATAAAGCCAGAAATAATGGTACATAAGAGAGATTTAATTGAAGCAACAAGTGAGTTGAAACTAGACGGAATAGATAAAATATTTATATTACATGATTTGTATTCAATTGAAGAAACAAAGCAAATAAAACAAAAAGTAAAAGAGATTATAGACAACAGTGAGGGATAAGTAATAGACTAAATTTTTGAAAGGAGAAATTCGCTGATGAAAATTGAAATTTTATACCCGGAATTTTGTAACTTAAATGGCGATATGGGAAATATGAGATATTTGCAAAAGTGTTTGCCAGAAGCGGATATAATAGAAACTTCAATAAATGAAAAACCAAGATTTATAGAACAAGATGATATTTCATTAATATATATGGGAACTTTATCAGAACGTTCACAAGAAATAGCAATACAAAAATTAAAACCATATGCAGAAGAAATTAGAGAAAAGATAGAAAAAAATCAATTGTTTTTATTTACTGGAAATAGTGTTGAACTATTAGGAAAATATATTGAAAATGAAGATGGAAGTAAAATAGAAGCACTTGGAATATTTGATATATATGCAAAAAGAAATATGATGAATAGGCATAACAGTTTCTTTTTAGGAAAGTACAAAGACATAGAGATACTTGGCTTTAAAAGCCAGTTTACAATGTTATATGGAAATAATGAAAAAAATTATTTTATTGAAACTAATATGGGTATAGGAATAAATGAGCAAACAAAATTAGAAGGGATACATCAAAATAACTTTTTTGCTACATATGTAATAGGTCCATTTTTAGTTTTAAATCCATACTTTACTTTAGAGCTATTAAAACTTATGGGAGTAGAAAATCCAAAACTTGCATTTGAAAGTGAAGTATTAGAAGCATATAATATTAGATTAAAAAAATTTAAAACTATTGAAAATTAATCTGAAAAGACTCATTCCGTAGAGGAGTGAGTTTTTTAATTTTACATATTGAAAAAAAAAGGATATTATGATATAAATTATATGTAATAATAGATATAAAAGGAACAACAATGAAAAATATAAAAGAATATAACTTAGATGAATTAAAGCAAGAACTTATTTCCCTAGGAGAAAAAGGGTATAGAGCAGAGCAAATATTTAATTGGATTTATGTAGAAAAAGTAAAAAGTTTTGATGACATGACAAATTTATCATTAGAATTAAGAGAAAAACTAAAACAAAATTATACAATGTGCAATTTTGAAATACTTAGAAAACAGGAATCTTCAGACGGGACTAAAAAGTACTTATTTGATGTATTGGATGAAAATGCAATAGAAACTGTTTTAATGCAATACCATCATGGAAAAACAATTTGTGTATCTTCACAAATTGGATGTAAAATGGGATGCAAATTTTGCGCATCAACCGGAATTGCATTTATCCGTAGCCTTACAGCAGGAGAAATAGTTGAGCAAATATTGGCAGTAGAGCAAGACATAGGAGAACATATTTCAAATATAGTATTTATGGGAATAGGTGAACCATTTGATAATTATGATAATGTAATGCATGCAATTAGAATTATAAATAATCAAAAAGGTTTAAATATAGGAGCAAGACATATTAGTGTTTCAACTTCTGGTTTGGTTCCAAAAATTTATGATTTTGCAAATGAAGATTTGCAATGCACATTATCTATTTCACTTCATGCAACAGATAATGCCAAAAGAAGTGCAATGATGCCAGTAAATAACATGTATTCAATTGAAGAACTTATGGATGCTTGCAAGTATTATATTCAAAAAACTAATAAAAGAATATCATTTGAGTATGCCTTAGCAAAAGACAATAATGATAATCTAGAAGATGCAAAAGCATTGGTAAATTTATTAAAAGGAATGCTTTGCCATGTGAATTTAATACCAATAAACAAAATTGAAAATGGTAAATTTACCAAAAGTAGTAATGACAATATTATAAAATTTAGAGATTACCTAAATGACCACGGAATTGTAGCAACAATTAGAAGAGAATTAGGTAGTGATATAGATGCAGCATGTGGCCAATTAAGAAGAAAAAATTTAAAAACATAGGAGGAAATTAAATGAAAGGTTTTGCTAAAACTGATGTTGGCAAAGCAAGAGAAATGAATCAAGACTATTACTGTATTCCTTCTTCAGAAAATGATTTACAATTATACATTCTAGCAGATGGAATGGGAGGATATAATGGAGGAGAAATAGCAAGCAGGCTAGCAGCAGAAACAACAAAAAATTATATACAAAACAATTTTGACAAAATAGAACATGATAAAGAAGCAATATTAAAGTTAGTAAAAGATGCAATGGAATATGCTAACATGGTAGTATATGAAGAATCAAAGAAAGAACAAAAATTGCAAGGAATGGGTACTACTTTAGATGTATGCTTCATATATAATAATAAGATATATATAGGACATGTAGGAGATAGCAGAATATACTTAATAAAAAAAGACATAGCCAGAAAAATAACTAAAGACCACAGCTATGTTCAGCAATTAGTAGAGGACAAAAAAATTACTAGAGAGGAAGCAGAGCACCATCCAAAAAAGAATATGCTATTAAAGGCATTAGGATGTACCTCTTATGTAGAGCCAGATATAAGAGCAAGAAACTTGGAAAAAGATGATATAATATTTATGTGTTCAGATGGACTAACAAATATGGTAGAAGAAAATAAAATATATGAAGTAGTTAGAGAAAACAAAGAAAAAGCACCAGAAATATTAGTAAATTTAGCAAACAATGCTGGTGGATATGACAACATAACAGTTATAACTATAATATAGGGGAGATAAAATTATGAATTTAGTAGGTAAAGTAATAGGAAATAGATATGAAATACTTGAAAAAATTGGTGAAGGTGGTATGGCCACAGTATACAAAGCTAGATGTAATATCTTAAAAAGATATGTAGCTGTAAAAGTTCTAAGAGAAGAATTTACAACAGATGAAGAATTTATTAGAAGATTTAACACAGAAGCACAAGCTGCAGCAAGCCTTACACATCCAAATATTGTATCAATATTTGATGTAGGACATGAAGATAACATTTATTATATTGTTATGGAACTTGTACAAGGAAAGACATTAAAAGAAATTATAAACGAAGATGGGGTATTACCTTGGAAGTGGTCTGTAAATATTGCAATTCAAGTAGCATCAGCATTAGAAACAGCACACAAAAATAATATAGTACATAGAGATATTAAACCACACAATATAATAATAACAGAAGATGGAATTGCAAAAGTAACAGATTTTGGAATAGCAAAGGCTGTATCAAATTCAACAATTACAGCATTTGGAACAACAATCGGTTCAGTTCATTATTTTTCACCTGAGCATGCTAGAGGTGGATACACAGATGCAAAATCAGATATTTATTCATTAGGCGTAGTAATGTACGAAATGCTAACTGGTAGGGTACCATTTGATGCAGATACACCAGTATCTATTGCATTAAAACATATGCAAGAAAAACCAGTAGAACCAATGAAATTAAATCCATCTATTCCACTTGCAATAAACAAAATAATAATGAAAGCAATGGAAAAAGAGCCAAGCCTAAGATACCAAAATGCAACTGAAATGTTAAAGGATTTAAGCATGGCACTAAAAGACCCAGAAGGTGGATTTGTAAAAAGTAACGCAGAAAAATTACAATATACACAAAGAGTTCCAGTTTTAGGAGAGGAGCCAAAAGAAGAAATGAAAAAAGAAGATGAAAAAGGAAAATTAGCAAAATATTTTGAAAAACATCCAACTGCTAAAAAAGTATGGATTACAATTATAGTTATCTTATTAATGATTTTAATTCCGCTAGCAGGATTTTTCGGAATTCAAGCATTAATGAAAGCAGGACAAACAAAAGATATTAAAGTACCTAATCTTGTAGGCCAAACACTAGAAGAAGCAAAGGTAACATTAGGAAAAGGAAAATTAACATTAGAAACAGAAGAAGTATTTAATGATGATGTTGAAGCAGGAAAAATTATTTCACAAGAACCATCATATGCAGAAGGAAAAACAGTAAAGGAAAATACAACTGTTAAAGTAAAAATAAGCAAAGGCTCAGAAATGGTAGAAATGGTTAAAGTAGTTGGAATGAAATATGAAGAAGCTGAGCAAAAATTAAAAGATGAAATGCACTTAAATGTAGAAAAGAAAGAAGAAACAAGCAAAACAGTAGAGAAAGATGTTGTTATAAAACAAGATATCGCAGAAGGAAAGCAAATTAAAGTTGGAGAAACTGTAACTCTAACTGTAAGTATAGGAACTGGTTTAAAAGATGTTGCTATGCCATACATAATAGGGGATACAGAAGAAGAAGCTAAAAAGAAATTGTCTGATTTAATAGTAATAGTTGCATATGAAGAAGATATGACAAAAACAAATGGAACTGTATTAAAACAAAGCATTGAAGCAGGTACAACTGTTGAAGAAAAGTCAAAAGTTACAATTACAGTAAACAAAATAGAAGAAATAAAAGTTGGAATAGTTAAACTAAATTTAAAATCTTTCCTAGGAGGAGATGCTGAAATAAAAAAAGACGAAGCCGGAAATGAAATAGAACCAACAGTAAATGTAAAAATTACTGTAAATGATGAAACTGTATATAATGATTCAAATAGAAAAGATGAAACTAATATAGTATCAGAAATTTCTGGAAAAGGCACAGTAACAGTTAAGATATGGATAAATGATATAAAGAAAACAACAAAACAATTTGACTTATCAGTTGACAGTCCAGTACTTACAATAGATTAAGGAGAATAAATGCAAAAAGGAATAATTATTTGTACTAGTTCAAATGTATATCAAGTAGTAGAAAATGGAAAAGTATATAAATGCTTAGCAAGAGGAAAATTTAAAAAAGAAAAAATTAGTCCTTTAGTTGGAGATGAGGTAGAATTTACTATTACTAACCTAGAAAAACAAGAGGGTGTAGTAGAGCAAATTCTTCCTCGCAAAAACGAGTTGAAAAGACCTAAAATGTCCAATTTAACTCAGCTTATTTTAGTAGTGTCTATGAAAATGCCAAGCCCAGATTTGTTACTGTTAGACAAGCAGTTGGTATTTGCAGAATTTATGGGTCTAAAAGCAACTATTGTTTTGAATAAAGTGGATTTGGAAGATAAAGAATTAGTAGATAAAATTGCTAGGTTGTATGAAAATATAGGATATAAAGTAATTAAAACAAATGCAAAAAAGAAAACAGGAATAAATGAAATAAAATCTTTGCTTGAAAATGAAACTACAGCATTTGCAGGAAATTCTGGAGTAGGAAAATCTACGCTGATAAATTCTATATTTGAACAAGTATTAACACAAGAAGGAGATATTAGCGATAAAAATCAAAGAGGTAAAAATACTACTACAAGTACTACCTTGTACAAATATAAGGAAAATTCATATATAGCAGATACACCAGGATTTTCAACGTTTGAAATAAATGAAATTCCTAAAGAAGATCTAAGTCATTATTTTGTAGAATTTGTTCCTTATTTAGATAAATGTGAATTCCAAGGTTGTAGTCATATAAAAGAAGAAAATTGTGGAGTAAAAGAGGCTTTGAACTCTGGCAAAATTTCTTTACAAAGATATGAGAACTATGTAAAGATTTATAAAAGAGTTTAACTAAAAATATTATATTAATACCCTAAATAATTTAAAATAAATTGATGGAAAGGGAAAGAAAAATGGTAGAAGTATCAGTTTCAATATTAAATGTAAAAAATGATGATGCAATTCAAACATTATACAATTTAGAAACTTCAGGAATAAACTACTTTCATATAGATGTAATGGATGGAAAATTTGTAAAAAACGATACAACAAATAAAATGCTTGAATTTAGTGAATACCTAAATCAAATTTCAAACTTACCATTAGATGTTCATTTGATGGTAGAAGACGTAGAAAGTTATATAAAGAGCTTTGCGATATTTGAACCTAATATTATAACTTTTCACTTGGAAGCTGCAAAGAGTAAAGAAGAGGTAATTAGGTGGATTAAACTATTAAATGAGAATAATATAAGAGTTGGAATTTCAATAAAACCAAATACAAAAATAGAGGAAATCTATGAATATTTACCATTTGTACATCTAGTATTAGTAATGACAGTAGAACCAGGAGAGGGTGGACAAAAGTTATTACCAGAAACAATAGAAAAAATAAAAGAATTAAAAAAATATATTGATGAAAACAGTTTGGAAGTAGACATTGAAGCTGATGGCGGAATAAATCCTCAAAATGCTAAAAATGTAAGAGAAGCAGGAGCAAATATATTAGTTGCAGGTAGTGCAATTATTAATGCTGAAAATTATAAGGAAGTTGTAAATAAGCTAAAACAATAAAAGGCAGTAATGCCTTTTTTCTCTGTTTTAAGTAATGAAATGTTGAAAAATAGGCAATAATATGTTATTATAATACCATAATATCAATAGGTTGAGAGGTAAATAACTTGAATAAAAAAATTTCTATAATAATTTTAATAATAGTGGTTGCATTAGCATTAGCTATTTGGGCAACATATAGTAAGCCTGAAAAGGTAGAGGATAGCAAATTAAAAATAGTAACATCATTTTATCCTATTTATATCATGACATCAAATTTAACAAAAAATGTACCAGATATAGAACTGGTAAACATGACAGAAGCAAATGTTGGTTGCTTACATGATTACACAATTTCTACAACTGACATGAAAAAGATAGAAAAGGCTGATATATATATTCAAAATGGGTTAGGATTAGAGAGCTTTATAGATAAAATTATTTTAGCATATCCAGAATTAAAAATAATAGACAGTAGTGTTGATATATCAAATAAAATACAAGATGAAAATGAAATAAACCCACATATTTGGACAAGCATGGAAAACTATATAAAGCAAGTACAGACAATATGCCAAAAACTATGTGAATATGATGGTAAGAATGCTGAAGCATACAAAGCAAATTGCGAAAGCTATGTACAAAAAATAGATGTAGAAGAGCAAAAATATAAAGAAAAACTTCAAAAACTAAATGGAGAAAAGGCTATTTGCTTAAATGAAGGGCTAGAATATTTATTAAAAGAATTAGGAATGCAAGTAACACAAGTGGAAACTAACCATGAAGAAAGTACAATGTCAGCAGATACGTTAAAAAACTTGATTACAAAAATGAAAAATGAAAACATACAAATAATTGTAGTTGATAAAGACGACAATACAAAAAATGCTGAAACATTAGCAAATGAAACAGGAGCAAAAATATATAAATTAGATTCAGGACTAACAGGAGAAATAACTAGCAGTGCATATATAGACAAGTTAGAGGCAAATTTTTTAGTTTTAGAATCTATGGTATAGAATAGGGGTAAAAAAATGAACGGAAAAGGAGCATGTGGTTTACACTGCACAAAAATAAACAATATAAGTGTAAAATTTGGAAAAGAGCAAGTATTAAAAAATGTAAATATTCATGTGCATTGTGGAGAATTAACTGTAATAATAGGCAGAAATGGTGCTGGAAAATCTACACTATTAAAAGCTATATTAGGTGAAATTGAACATAATGGAACTATAAGTTTTGTAGACATGAAAGATAATATTGCAAAAAGAATAAAAATAGGTTATGTACCACAAAACATAAATATAGAAAAACACATGCCAACAACAGTATATGACTTATTTGCATCATGTATTTGCCATATACCAGTCTTTTTGAAAAAGGACAAGAAAATATACAATGAAATAAAAGAACAGCTAAAAATATTTGGCGCAGAAAAATTAATAGATAAAAGTATAGGAGATTTATCAGGAGGAGAACTACAAAGAGTATTACTAGCAATAGCAACAAAACCAACACCAAATCTATTAATACTAGATGAGCCAGTATCAGGAATTGATAAGAATGGAACAGAGGATTTTTATGAATTAGTAAATGAACTAAAAACAAAATATGATATGTCAATTTTGCTAGTATCACACGATTTAGACTTGGTGAAAAAATATGCAGATAGAGTAATTTTACTTGATAAGCAAGTGGTAAAAGAAGGTTCACCAGAGGAGGTATTTGCAAGTTTGGAATTCAAGAGTTATTTTGGAGAAATATAAGGAGATGAAAATATAATGGAGGCAATATATAGTATATTAGAAGCACTAATACCATTTGAATTTATTGATTATGCATTTATGAAAAATGCACTAATAGCAATTATTTTAGTAACGCCAATATTCGCAATTTTAGGAACTATGATAGTAAATAACAAGATGGCATTTTTCTCAGATGCACTAGGACATTCGGCATTAACAGGAATTGCACTAGGAATGGTTTTAGGAATATCAAATATGAATATTTCAATGATATTATTTGCTGTAATATTTGCATTGCTGCTAAACTATGTAAAAAATAAAACAAACTATGGAGCTGATACAATAATAAGTGTATTTTCATCAATAGCAATAGCACTAGGACTTGCAATGTTAGCACAAAGTGGCAACTTTAATAAGTATTCAAGCTATTTAGTCGGAGATATATTAAGTATTAGTAACACAGAAATATTATATTTGTTTTTAGCATTTATTGCTGTAATTGCATTTTGGTACTTAATGTTTAATAAATTAAATGTAACGAGTATAAACACAACATTGGCAAGAAGTAGGGGAGTAAATACAAAAACAATTGATAATATATTTGCAGTGTTAATTGCTATAATTGTAATGATTTCAATTAGATTTATAGGTATTTTATTAATAAACTCATTACTTATATTACCAGCGGCATCTAGTAGAAATGTAGCCAAAAATATGAGAACATATCATTTGTTTGCTGTAATATTTTCATTGTTTTCAGGAATTACAGGCTTAATTATTTCATATTATTGGAACATACCAACAGGTCCGATGATTGTACTAATATCAGGTTTGATATATTTCATAACATTTGGATTAAAAAAGAGGATAAAAGAATAAAAGAAAAACTGAAGTTGCACTTCAGTTTTTTCTTTACAAACCTAATATTTTCTTGGCTCTTGATACGTCTTCAGGAGTAGCAGGAGGAACACCGTCAAGTTCATATTTTAATCCTAATTCTTCCCATTTAAAACGTCCTAAGTCATGATAAGGAAGAATTTCAACCTTTTGAACAGAACTTAAACTATGTATAAAATCCTTTAATTTAAGCAAATCTTCTTCTTTATCTGTAATTCCAGGAACTAATACTTGTCTAATCCACATTGGCTTATTCATACTACTTAAATATTCTGCAAAAGCCAATTCTTTTTTATTAGAAACGCTAGTTAAATACTTGCAAACATCATCATTTATACATTTTATATCCAATAAGAATAAATCTGCTAAATCAATTATTTGCTTCATTTTATCTGTTATATCAAAATTTCCAGCAGTGTCAATAGCAGTATGAATTCCATTAGCCTTTAAAGCAGTTAACAATTCTATTAAAAAATCTTGTTGAACTAATGGCTCACCACCACTAATTGTAACGCCTCCACCAGAAGGTACAAAATAGCTTTTGTACCTTTCGATTTTGGCTAATAATTCTGGAACAGTATATTCCATACCGCCACATACATCCCAAGTATCTCTGTTTTGGCAGAATTTACACTGTAAATTGCATCCTTGCATGAAAATTACGAACCTTATACCAGGTCCATCAACTGTTCCAAAAGATTCAAATGAGTGTATTCTACCTTTCATTATTTCCTCCTAAATTTTCTTGTGTATTGTTCTATGAATTACTTCTAATTGTTGTTCTTTAGTTAATTTTATAAAGTTAACAGCATATCCAGAAACACGAATTGTTAATTGTGGATATTTCTCAGGGTGATCCATTGCATCAAGCAATAAATCTCTATCAAATACGTTAACATTTATATGATGTCCTGTTTGAATAAAGAAACCATCTAACATACTTACTAAATTATTTACCTTTGTATCTTCATCTTTTCCAAGAGTAGCAGGAGAGATAGAAAATGTATAGGAAATACCATCTTCAGAATATTCATAAGGAAGTTTAGCAATTGTATTCATAACAGCTAAAGCTCCATTTACATCTCTTCCATGTAGTGGGTTAGCACCAGGTCCAAATGGTTCACCATCTCTTCTTCCATCAGGAGTATTACCAGTATTTTTACCATATACTACATTTGATGTAATAGTTAAAACTGATAATGTAGCTCTTGAATTCTTGTAAGTATGATGTTTTTCTAACTTTTTCATAAATGATTTTACTATATTAACTGCAATCTCATCGACTCTATCGTCGTCATTTCCGTATTTAGGAAAATCACCTTCAACTTGATAATCAACAGCTAATCCAGTTTCATCTCTAATTACCTTAACTTTTGCATATTTTATTGCAGATAAAGAATCAGCAACAACTGATAAACCAGCTATACCACAAGCCATTGTTCTTAAAATGTCTCTTTCTTTATCATGTAAAGCCATTTCTAATGCTTCATAAGAATATTTATCATGCATATAATGAATCATATTTAAAGCTTTAATATATGTTTTAGCTAAATATTCCATCATATTATCAAATTTTCTCATAACTTCATCATAATCTAAATATTCTGAAGTAATAGGTGCAAATTCTGGAGTAACTTGTTTTCCAGATTTCTCATCTCTACCACCATTTATAGCATATAGAAGTGCTTTAGCTAAGTTTGCTCTTGCACCAAAGAATAGCATTTGTTTACCAATTTTCATAGCAGATACACAGCATGCAATACCATAATCATCACCTAAAGTAACTCTCATTAAATCATCATTTTCATATTGAATAGATGATGTTTTAATAGAAATATCAGCACAGAACTTTTTAAATCCTTCTGGTAAATTTTTAGACCACAATACAGTTAAGTTTGGTTCTGGAGCAGGTCCTAAGTTTACTAATGTGTGTAGTATTCTAAAAGAGTTTTTGGTTACTAATGTTCTTCCATCAATACCCATACCACCAATACTCTCGGTTACCCAAACAGGGTCACCTGTAAATAAAGAGTTGTATTCAGGAGTTCTTAAGAAACGAACTAATCTTAATTTAATAACAAATTGGTCAATTAATTCTTGAGCTTGTTCTTCTGTTAAAGTACCATTTTTTATATCTCTTTCAATATATATATCCAAGAATGTAGATGTTCTACCTAAACTCATAGCAGCACCATTTTGATCTTTAACAGCAGCTAAATATCCAAAGTATAACCATTGGATTGCTTCCTTTGCAGTTGTTGCAGGTTCTGATATGTCAAAACCATAGCCTAAAGCCATTGCTTTTAATTCGTTTAATGCAGCAATTTGATCATGCATTTCTTCTCTTTGACGAATTAATTCATCAGTCATTTCATCAGAATCTAATAAAGCAAATTCTTCTTGTTTTTCTTTAATTAAAACATCAACACCATATAAAGCAACTCTTCTGTAATCACCAATAATTCTTCCACGACCATATCCATCAGGAAGTCCTGTAATTAAGTGAGAACTTCTAGCAGCTCTAATTTCTGGTGTATATACAGCAAAAACACCGTCATTATGTGTTCTTCTTAAGTTGTGATAAATATATTCAATATTTTCATCAACTTTATAGCCATAACTTTCGCAAGATTTTTCTACTATTCTAATACCACCATTTGGCATAATTGCTCTTTTTAGTGGTGCATCAGTTTGAAGCCCAACTATTTCTTCTAGCTCTTTATTTATATAGCCAGGAGCATAGGCATTTATTCCAGATGGAGTTTTAACGTCAACATCTAAAACATCTCCATTTTCTCTTTCTTGTTTGTATAAGTCTGTAACATTATTCCATAGCTTTTTAGTTTTTTCTGTTGCACCTGATAAAAAGCTATCATCACCCTCATAAGGTGTATAATTTGCTTGAATAAAACCTCTAACGTCTATCTCTTTAGTCCATTCACCTTGTTTATTAAATCCTTCCCATTGTTTAAATTCCATAAAAATACCTCCTTGTAAAATAATTTTGCACATATTATTATAATATAATAGAATATCTTTATCAACATTTTTTGACAAAAAAATAAAAGCAAGATAAAAAAATCTCTTGCTTTTAGTATGGTTTAAAACCTTAAAAATTATTCTTTTTCACTAATGACTTTAGCTATTTTATAAATTAATTTTTGTTTGTCACTAGATACTGAGTTTAAAATTTCATTAAATTCAGTAGTTAAATAATTATTTGAATTACTAGAAACACCATTTAATATAGAACCTTCAGAAACTCCTAAAATTTCACAAATTTGAGATAATCTTTTTAAATTAATATGAGAACTGCCTCTTTCAATTCTACTTAAAAATGCAATTGAAACATCTAATTGTTCAGCTAACTTTTCTTGAGTCATATTCTTTTCAATTCTAGCTTTCTTTAATCTTTCACCAATAATATTATAATCAAGTGCCATTATTACATCTCCTCCATAACCTATTTATAAGTAATATATAGCATTTAATCGACAAACTTAACAGATACCTAAGAGTTAATGTTAACAACAAAATGTGAAAATGCTTTATATTAACTAATATGGTATTATGCGAAAAAAACAAAAAAATATGTAAAAAGTAAATTTTCACTTAATTTATTAAAAAATAATTTTTTCTCTTGTTTTATTTTTACTTATGTGCTAAAATACAAATGGCTTGAAAAAGTCTAAATGAATTTAATTATTTTGTAAATACTATTCCTTCTTGATATTGATATTAGAAAGGTTTTATATGTCAAAATATTAAATATCAAAAATTAACAAGGAGGGAAATACAATGGCAGACAAAACTTTAACATGTAAAGATTGTGGTGCTGAATTTGTTTTCACAGAAGGTGAACAACAATTCTATGCTGAAAAAGGTTTCACAAATGAACCTCAAAGATGCCCAGAATGCAGAAAAGCAAGAAAAGCACAAAGAAGAAACAACAATTTCAATAACTAAGAAACAAAAAAATCTCCTAGTAAACTAGGAGATTTTTTCATGACTATACTTTAATTTAGTAGCCATACCGCCACGAATATGTCTTTCAGCTTTATTTTCATCTAATATTTTTCTTACTTGATGAGCTAAACTAGGGTTTATCTTAAGTAATCTTTCACTAACATCTTTATGAACAGTACTTTTACTAATGCCAAACTTTTTGGCTGCACCTCTAACTGTATCTTTTGAATCTATAATATAATGAGCCAAAATAATAGCTCGCTCCTCAATTGAAACTCCAACCATAAAGAAAACCCCCATAAGAATACTTTTGTTTAATTGTATTCGCATGGAGGTCTTATTATGAATAAAAACTTTCTTAATAAAAGATTAATAAAAGACTACTAGTTTTATTAATAAATTAGTGGTAAAATATTATAGAAAAATAATGAAAGGGAGATTTTTTATGGCACAAACAATATTAAAATGTAAAGACCTACGTAAAAAAATAGGTAAAAAAGAAATACTAAAAGGTGTTTCTTTAGAAATTAGCGAAGGTGATATTTTAGGCTTTATAGGTCCAAATGGGGCAGGAAAGACTACAACAATCAAGTTAATATTAGGGCTTCAAGGAATTACAAGTGGAGAAGTTAGCATAAATGGGTATGACATAAAAAAGAACTTTACTAAAGCTATAGCAAAAGTAGGAGCAATTATTGAAAATCCTGATTTATACATGTATCTAACTGGATATGAAAATTTAAAGTTAGTATCAAATATGTATAAAGATATTACAAAAGAAAGAATAATGGAAGTTGTAAAATTAGTAAAATTAGAAAACCGTATAAATGACAAAGTATCTAAATACTCATTAGGTATGAGGCAAAGATTAGGAGTGGCACAAGCAATACTACATAATCCTAATTTATTAGTTTTAGATGAGCCAACAAATGGATTAGATCCAGAGGGAATAAAAGAGATGAGGGATCTTCTAAAGGTTTTAGCAAAACAAGGAATGGCAATATTTATTTCAAGCCATAACTTAGCCGAGATGGAAACACTTTGTAGTAAAATTTGTATTATTCAAAATGGAGAAGTAGTTGAAACTAATGATATTTCTAAAATAAAATCTACAAGTCAAACACATTATAGAATAATAGTAAACAATACAGAAAAAATAGCAGAGATAATATCAGAACCAACTGAAATAAAAGGAAAAGAAGAATTTGTGTTATCAGCTGAGAGAGAAAAAGTACCAGAGGTGGTAAAAAAATTAGTTCAAAATGATATTAAAATTTATGAAATAAATGAAGAAAAATTATCATTAGAAGATGCATTCTTAAAAAAGACAGGAGGTAATACAATTGATTAGTTTAATCCAAAATGAATTAAAGAAAATATTTAAAAAGAAAAGTTTGTTAATCACATTATTAGTTACACTTGCTTTTATCATTCTTACCAATGTTATATATAAACTTGACTTTGGAAATTCGTACTATGATTACATAGAAGAAGAAATTAGTTTTTATGGTGAACAATTAAAAACTCTTGATCCCGAAAAAGATAAAGATATGTATGCACAATATAAAACTGAATTAGAAGTATACCAGTTAGTAAAAAAATATGACGAGAAAAGTTGGCAAGCTAAGATAATACAATCAGAAATGAGAAATTGTATTTCAAATATAAACTATTTTACATATCAGGAAAAGAGCGATAGTGGTTTAAAAATTGCAAAAGCAAAATATAATGAATATATAAAAAGGCTAGACACAGATGATTGGAGATATTTTGCTGAAGAGGAAGTAAAAGAAAAAAATACTGAAATAGATGAGCTAAAAGCAATGCAGGAAAAAACTACTAATAAATTAGAAATAAAAGAGCTTCAAAACCAAATAAGAGGCTATGAAATAAGCAGACAAATAGCAACATGGAGATTAGAAAAAGACATTCCTTATGGAAATGATTATAAAAACAATTGCTTAAACAGCTATATGGTAGCAATGGAAGACATTAGAAGTTATGATTTTGGAGAAACAGAAAAGAATTATAATTCTAAAAAACAGTATTATAAAGCCCAAGAAACGGCAGCAATAAACAAATATGATATTGAAAATGGAACTACCGTGGGAGATACAAGTAGTGCAAAGGGAATATTACTAAGTACATTTGACGAATATGAAATATTTTTAATAGTAATGTTTATGATGACAGCAGGGGTAATAGTAAGCGAAGAATTTAGTAAAGGTACAATAAAGTTACTTTTAATTAAACCATATAAAAGAAGTACAATTTTGGCATCTAAATTTATAACCAGCATAATTGTTGCTATTATAGTTATAATATTAGTTGCACTAATGCAATTTGTAGTAGGTGGATTAATACAAGGATTTGATAGTTTTAGAAATCCAACTATAATTTATGACCACACAATAAACAATGTAAAACAAATAAATACAATACAATATTTAGCTATGCAAGCACTAGGAAAAGCACCAATGTATATTTTACTAATGACTCTTGCATTTGCATTTAGTACAATATTTACAAACTCAGCATTAGCAATAACTATTTCATTATTAGGATATATGGGAAGTTCAGTTATCAATATGTTAGCATTGAACTTAAAACTAAATTGGATTAAATATTTTGTTACACCAAACTGGAATTTAACAGAATACTTCTGGGGCGGAATACCAACATTTGAAGGAATAACATTACCATTTTCAATTGCAATAATAGTGATATATATGGTAATAATGCTAGTACCAACATTTATAATATTCCAAAAGAGGAATATAAAAAATATATAAAATAAAAGATGTAGTTTTGCTACATCTTTTATAAATTATTTAATTTTTCTAGCTTCTAGGTAATATCTCTTATCATAGCTGTGTCCCATTGAGAATGTTTTACGAGGTAAAGCACCATCAAGAATTACAGTTTGGAAAAGGTCTGTTTTAGCCATAGGAGGTAGTAAGAAACCAATATTTCCAGGTTTGCTACCAAGTTCTTTAGTAACATCATCACCATGAATATAGTCAACTTTTCCGCCATGTTCTTTAATATATGAGTCAATAAACATTTGTAAAGAACCAACAGCTAAATTAGACTTTGGATTTTTAATGTATAAAGTTTCATTTTTTCCTTCATAGACATATTCAACTTTTTGTCCTTCACCAGGAGTTCTTGAAACATCATAATATTTTTCAAATTCTTCAATCATTTTTGCAGGTTCAACACCAAATACAACTCTGTGAATTGGTTCAAACTCTAGTGCATCACTATGTAAATTAACAACTTCTACTAAAGCATATCTTGCAGGGCTATTTTTTGCATCTTCTTCAGACATAGTTTTCTTTAAGTTTTCATAGCAAGCCTTTGCAGTTGCTAAAGAGTGGTTACCATCCCCAACAGAGAATAATAAAACACCTTTATCTTTAACATTATACTTAGCTTCAAAGTTATCTTTATCAGCAAGTTCTTCTAAGCCTTTGAATATTCCATCCATTAAGTTTTCTGGAACTTTATAACCTTTAACATGTCCGCCATTTTGCATTAAATCGAAATCATAAACAACATCTTTACTAGTTACTTTATCTGTTAAACCTTCAATAATTTCTTTTTTATCATCATCAATTAAAAGCATAACATGAGGTAATTCCAAACTAGCATTTTCTCTAACTCTAACTCTAGGTGGAATTCTTTCCAAAACAGTTCCTTCAGTTGCTCTAATTAAAGATTGAGAACCTTTTTCATAAGAATAATCTTCTAAGTCTATCATACCAATAAGGCCTTTTCTTACTTTTCCATCTGCTCCAGTTCTTTCTAGGTAAATTAAAGAATTGTCTAGAGTTTTGAAAAAGTCAGTAGAAAGTAAATGATCCATTTCTTTATTTATGTTTTCAATTCTTTCAGCAACATTGTCTTTCTCTAAATAGATTTCTGGTAAAGTAATTTTTAATGTTGATGGAGCATCTCCAACAATATTTTCAACTTCTTTCCAGTATTCAGGCTCTGATGTATATTGATCACAAGCTACAACAGCCCACTTTTCCATCTCTGCATTTTTTGGCAATAAGATATTTGCTCTTTTAAATGGTATATTCATACTTAAACCCTCCTAACAAAGTTTTATTATGCTCAAATTATATCACTATGGAAAAATTTATACAAGCATAAGGCACAATTTTACAAAAATCGACATAAAATATCATAAACCCATATGCATAGACAGTGTTAAGTAGTCTATGAAAAATTGTAGCGGAGCACAGGGTGCTCCACAGATACGAAGGGAAGAATGATATGAAAAAAATAAAAAAAGGAGATATAGTAGGAAGATTATCCTATGGAAAAGATATTTATTTTATAGTTGAAAGAATAATAAAAACTAGAAATGGCGACATAGCAATACTTAAAGGTTTAACAGTTAGAATTCAAGCAGATAGTGATTTAAACGATTTAGAGCTAATAGAAACTAATCAAGTTGAAAAGCACCTAAGGGCAATGGAAGAAACAGTTGAAAAAAGAATAAAAACTAGAGAAAAATTATTAAAAAATAATGAAGATGTAAGAGAAAAAACAATAATTCATACTGGGAGAATTTTGCATATAGATGGAGATAAAAAGTATAGTGAAAAATCAAACATATATTATAAAAAAGTAGGGTTAAATGCTATAGTAAAAAACATTCCAGAAAGAAAACAGCCCTTATTTGTAGGAGCTTTAGTAAAAAAGTATAAACCTGAAATTTTAGTTGTAACAGGGCATGATGGAATGATAAAAAAAGGAAAAAACTTTACAGATATATATAATTACAGGAATTCAGGATACTTTATAAAAGCTGTAGAAGAAGCTAGAAGAAATAACACAAGAGATGATTTAGTTATTTTTGCCGGTGCATGCCAAAGTTACTATGAAGGGATAATGGCGGCAGGTGCAAACTTTGCATCATCACCAGCACGTATTTTAATTGATTTTATGGACCCTATAATTGTAGCAGAAAAAATTGCTATTACAGATGAAAAAAAATTTGTAACAATAAGAGATATTGAAAGTGAACTGCGCGATGGACAAAGAGGAGTAAATGGAACAGGCGGAAATGGAAAGAAGAAGCTATTAACTATATAAAATTTTAAAGTAATATACAACACGGCTTGGTAACTAAAATGTAATATAATTGTAATATAAATGTAATGTAAAACATATAAATGCTGAAAAGACTAGATTAAATAGCAAGAATACGAACAAATCTTCTTTGACAAAATCGACTAAAAATGATAAGATTTGCCTATCTTAATAAAGTAGGTGATGATATGATTTGTCCAAATGATATTACTAATTTAAAGACAGACATTAATGAAATGATAGGACAAAAGATAATGGTCAAAGGATCACTTGGAAGATGTAAAACCTTTGAAAAAGAAGCTACAATAGAAAAAGCCTATCCAAATATTTTTGTTATAAAATATGAAGAGGAAAATAGAAATGTTACTTATAGTTATACAGATATTTTAACAAGAACTGTTGAAGTAGATGTATTTGATGGAAATGGATATAGTCCATTACTTCCACCAGTAACAGATATGAAAAAGCAGAAAAATTTAGCATAATAATATGAAATGATAAAAAAATTCCTAATTTTAGGAATTTTTTTTATGCCTTGTCAATATATATTAGTAAAAACGAATAGGAGGGATTTTAAGATGGCGGTTGAAACAGCAAAAGATAGTCTAATTTTAAATCAAATTATTGAACAAAAAAGAGATACCTTTATGGTAGAAGAAGATTGTATTGTTCCTGACGTAAAGCCAGACATATTAAATATTATTAGTAATAGTGGAATAGTTTGTATTTATAAAAAAGAAATTATGGATGGAAAAATTAGACTAGATGGCTGTGTTAATACATACATTATGTATTTAGCAGATACAGAAGAAAATCAAGTAAGAAGCCTAAATGCTAATATAGATTTTACACAAGTAATAGATATGGATAAAGTAAAAAGTGATATGAGTTTAGATGCAAATGTTAATCTAAAGGGATTAGAGGCTCATGTATTAAACGGAAGAAAAATACATATGAAAGCTATTTTGGAAGTTGATGCAAAAGTATCTTCAAATCAAACCGTTGAGTATGTAAAAGAAATAAATAACATAAACGATGTTCAATGCTTAAATAAAGAATTTCAAATAAATTCTTTAGTAGGAAGTGGAAATACAAAAGTATATGCAAAAGATACAATAAATATTGATGAAGCTGATAACTTAGTAGAGGTAATGAAAACTGATTTGAAGATAACAAATCGCGATACTAAAATAAGCTATAACAAGGTTTTAATTAAATCTGATTTACAAGTAAAGATAATATACCTAACAGAAGACAATCGTATAAATATGAAAGAAGCAACTATACCAGTTGTAGGATTTATAGATTTACCAAACATTAGTGAGGACCACAATTGCAATGTAAAATATGAAATAAAAAATATTGTTATAAAGCCAAACAATGTAGAAGACCATTCAATATATGTAGAAGCAGAAATAGAGGTATATTGTGAGGCATATGAGAACAGAAGCGTACAAATGATACAAGACTTATATAGTCCAACTAAGAATTTACAATTTAATCAAAAAAATGTAAAAGTAATGCAAAATCAAGATATGAAAAAACAAGTATGCAATATTAGAGAAAAGCAAGTAATACCAGAAATTGGCTCAAGAAAAATATATGATGTAGAAGTGCTTCCTGTTATTGAGGAGCAAACCATATTAAATGATAGAATAATATATGATGGGGACTTAAAATTAAACTTCATATTTGCTGGAACTGGAAATGTGGGGATTGAAACAAAGGAAGTAAGTGTGCCATTTAGCTTTACAATGGAGTTTGACGGCGTAAATTCTGGAAGCAACATAGACACAGTAATAGAAATAGATGCACAAAACTTTATAGTAATGCCAGATGAAAGTATAGATATTAAAGTTGATTTAGGTTTTACAGCTATTAGTGGAAAAGACAGCAGTATTTCTATTATAGATGAAGTTACAGAAGCGGAAAGCAGAGCAACTTGTCAATATAGTATGATAATATATTTTGTAAAACCAGGTGATTCTTTATGGAGTATTGCTAAAAAATTTGGAAGCACAGTAGAAGATATTAGTAGGGTAAATGGAATAGAAAACCCAGATAATCTTCAAGTGGGAAAACAGTTATATATTCCTAGATACCATGGATGATAAAATATATTCAAGAAATAGGTTTAGATTTCCAAAGATAATAATACAAAATAATAAAAATCCTAAGAAAAATACATCAAAGCTACTAAAGATAACAGCTATATTAGTAATAGCAATTAGTGTAGCAGGATTTAGTTTAAAAGGAATACAACCAATAATAGAGAAAAACTGTAAAAGTATAGCTAAATCTGTTGCAACTAAAGTATCTAATATAAAGGCAACAGAGGTAATGGAAAAATATGAATATGACGATATTTTAGAAATAAGTAAAGACGAAAATGGAAACATAAATAGGGTAGGCACTAATGTTTTTACAATAAACAAGATAATATCTGATATTCCAGTATATATACAAGAAGAATTGGAAAGAGAAGAAAATAGCAATTTTAAAATTCCATTAGGCAGTTTTTTAGGAAGTAAATTATTTTCAGGAATGGGGCCAAAAGTAAATGTAAAAATACAAATGGTTGGAGATTTAGATACAGACTTGAGGTCAGAATTTACTTCGGCTGGAATAAACCAAACCTTGCATAGAATTTATTTGGAAATAAAGTGTAGGGTAATAATATTAACACCATTTGAAACAATGGAAGAAGAAATAGCAAATCAGGTGCTTATAGCAGAGGGGGTAATAGTAGGGGATATACCAAATGCTTATTATAATTTAGATGGAATAACCAAAGACAATGCAATAGATATAATAGAATAACATACAAAAAAGAAGTTGCATTTGCAACTTCTTTTTGAATATTAACGTTTACTAAATTGTGGAGCTTTTCTAGCTTTTTTAAGACCGTATTTTTTTCTTTCTTTCATACGAGGATCTCTTGTTAAGAATCCTGCAGATTTTAAAGCTGGTCTATATTCACTATTAGCTTGATTTAATGCTCTTGCTATACCATGACGAATAGCTCCTGCTTGACCTGTAAATCCGCCACCAACTACTTTACAAATAACATCATATTTATCTAATGTGTTAGTTGCAACTAATGGTTGTTTTACTATAACTTTTAATACTTCTGTTCCAAAGTATTCATCTAAAGTTTTACCATTTACAGTAATGTTTCCTTTACCTTCTACTAATCTAACTCTAGCAATTGATTTTTTTCTTCTTCCTGTTCCTAAAAAAACAATATTATCAGATTTCTTAGCCATTTTATTTTACCTCCCAAACTTCAGGTTTTTGAGCGATATTTTCATGCTCGCTACCAGCATATACTCTTAATTTCTTAGCCATTTGTCTACCAAGTCTTGTATGAGGAAGCATACCTTCAACAGCATGAGTCATCATTCTCTCAGGATTATTTAATAATAAATCTCTAGCTTTAGTTTCTTTCATTCCACCGATATATCCTGAATGACTTCTATAAATTTTTTGGTCTAATTTTCTACCTGTTAAAACAACTTTATCACAGTTAATAATAATAACGTGATCACCAACATCCATATGAGGTGTATAAGTTGGTTTATGTTTTCCTCTTAATAATTTAGCAGCTTCTGCAGCAACTCTACCTAATGGCTTATCAGCTGCATCAATAATATACCATTTGCTTTCAATTTCACTTTTTTTAATACTATATGTTGTATTATTCATGGTAATCATATCCTCCATTTCAAATTCAAATATCTATATGAAATTACTTTCTTGGCTACCGGGGAGAAGCCTTAAAAATAATTACAATCATACACATGCTTAATTATTTTAATACAAAAATATAAAAAAGTCAAGCAAATAATAAAAAATAGTTGACAAATAAATAAAATATGTGTTATACTAATAAACGTAAATTAAAGAAGCAATCCATGCTCACCTTAAGCAAATGGCAAAAAGGTAAATATTTTACTTAATTTATTAGGTATTTTTGTGTATGGATTGATTAGAAAATCAATCTTTTTTTATTGTATATGAAATTTTGCATATACAACAAGTTATGGAGGTGTTTTATTATAAAACAAGATTTACCAATTAATGAACAAATTAGAGCAAGCAAAGTACAATTAATTGATGAAAATGGAGAAAAAAAGGGAGCAGTAAGTCTTAATGAAGCATTAGAAATGGCAGTTGAAAAGAAGTTAGACTTAGTTATGGTTTCTCCAAATCCAGAAATGCCAGTTTGTAAAATTATGAACTATGGCAAATACAAATTTGAGCAGTCTAAAAGGGAAAAGGAAGCTCGTAAGAAACAAAAAAGTTTTGAATTAAAAGAAATTCGTATTACACCTAATATTGATACACATGATTTTGAATTCAAAGCTAAAAACGCAAGAAAATTTCTAGAAGATGGAAATAAAGTAAAAATCACTTTAAAATTTAGGGGAAGAGAAATGAATTATCTTAAATTAGGAGAAGAAGTTCTTCAAAAATTTATAGATGACTTATCAGATATTTCAGTTCCAGAGAAAAAACCGCTTTTAGAAGGAAAAACAATGTTTATTATATTGGCTAAAAAAGCTGATAAGTAATATATACAAAAAGCATTAAATTTAAAGGAGGAATAAATTATGCCAAAACTAAAAACAAATAAAGCAGCTAAAAAGAGATATTCTTACACAGCTACTGGAAAAGTTAAAAGAACAAAGGCTAATAAAAGACATATTTTAGCTAGAAAAACAAGCAGAGCAAAATCTAGAGGAAAAGTACAAGATGCTTATGCAGATAAAACATGTGAAGCAGGAATTAAAAGAATGCTACCATATGGAAACTAAAAATAGAAGAATAGAGGAAGGTGAATTAAAATGGCAAGAGTAAAAACAGCAATAATTACTCGTAAAAAACATAAAAAAATATTAAAAAGAGCAAAAGGATATTATGGTGCAAAACATTATAGATTTAGAATGGCTAAACAAGCTATTATGAAATCTGGAAATTATGCTTATGCAGGAAGAAAAGACAAAAAGAGTAATTTTAGAAAATTATGGATAGCAAGAATTAATGCAGCAGCAAGAATGAATGGAACAACATATAGCAAATTAGTTGCAGGACTAAAAAAAGCAAATGTTGTTGTTAACAGAAAAATGTTAGCTGAACTTGCAGTATCTGATCCAAAAGCATTTACTGAAATAGTAAAAGTAGCTGAAAAAGCAAGCAAATAAATATAAAAAATCTGTCAAAGTTAATACTTTGACAGATTTTTTAGTTATTGTTTTTTGATTTTAGGCTTAGCAATAAGTGAAGCTAAATATCCAAAGAATACTGCAGCCGCAATTCCACCAGCAGAAGCCTTAACTCCACCAGTAAAAGCACCTAGTAATCCAGCACTTTGCACTTCTTGAATAGCACCTTTAGCTAAGTTTGCACCAAATCCAGTTAATGGTACAGTTGCACCAGCACCAGCAAACTCTATTATATATTTATAAATTCCAAGTCCACCAAGTATTGCACCAACTGTAACATATATTACTAAAATTCTAGCAGGAGTCAATTTAGTTTTATCAATTAAAAGTTGACCTATTATACAAATAATTCCACCAACAACAAAACATTTTAATAAGCCCATCCAATCAATACTTTGTATAAAATCCATACAATTCACCTCCAACCTTAATTCTCAATAGCAACGGCATGTGCAATACCAGGAATGCTTTCACCCTGCTGAGAAGTAGTGGCGTTAGTTAAAGCACCAGTTGCAATTAGTAAAATTCTATTTAATTTTCTATCTTTTAATTGTTTGAAGAAATATCCTGAGAATACAGTCCCTATACAAGCACAGCCACTGCCACCAGAATGGGTATCTTGATTATTTTTATCAAACATTAAAACACCGCAGTCATTATAAATATTTTTAATATTATAACCTTTGGTTTCAGCAAGTTCAGTTACAATATCTTTACCAATGTGTCCTAAATCACCTGTAATAATTGCGTCATAGTAACTAGGTTTTCTATCTGTATCTCTTAAATGAGTAATCAAAGTATCTAAAGCAGCAGGAGCCATAGCAGCACCCATATTATTTGCATCTTTTATTCCCATATCAACAATCTTTCCAGGTGTAATATGAGTAATAAATGGACCTGTTCCAGATTTTGATAAAACAGCAGCACCAGAACCAGTTACTGTCCATTGAGAAGTAGGAGGTCTTTGATTTCCTAATTCTAGTGGAAAACGAAATTGTTTTTCTGCACTACAAAAATGGCTAGAGGTAGCACACAAAACATTGTTAGCAGCACCACCGTCTAAGAACACGCTACCTAAACATAAGCCTTCAACAAATGTAGAACAAGCACCAAATATTCCAAAAAACGGAATATTTAACTCTCTAAGGCCAAAACTAGATGAAATACATTGATTTAATAAATCACCTGCAAAACAATAATCTATTTCACTTGCAGGAATACCAGATTTTGAAATAGCTAAATTTACAGTTTCTTTTATAATTTTACTTTCGGCTTTTTCCCAAGTTTTTTCTCCCCAGAATTCATCTTCTAAGCACTGGTCGAAATATTTGGCCAAAGGACCTTGCCTTTCTTTAGGACCAACAATACTAGCAACTTCAGTTATTGTTGGTGGGTTATCTAATTTTATTGTTTGTTCACCTAAACGAGTCATAAACTTCTTCCTTTCTTACTTAATAAATAGAGCAGCAATTATACCAATAATTACAGATGATGAGATACCAAAAACTAATACTGGACCTGCAACTGTAAACATTTTGCCACCAACACCCATTACATATCCTTCAGATTTATATTCAATAGCAGGGGAAACAATAGAGTTTGCAAAACCTGTAATAGGCACCAAAGAACCTGCACCTGCAAATTTACCTATTTTATTAAATATATTTAAACCTGTTAATATTGCAGCAATGGCAATTAAGGTGATTGACACGACAGTTGAAGAAGCAACCTCGTCCATACCTTTGTACTTACAAAAATCCATAATAATTTGTCCAATACTACAAATTAATCCACCTACCCAAAAGGCGTTAAAGCAATTTTTTAGAATAGGAGAATTAGGTGATTTTTTATCAACATAATCGCTATATTCTTGCTTTGTTTCAATTGGTTTCATTGTGTATCCTCCTTAATCTCTATCTCTATCAATAACAAAAGATAAATCTAAATCAACAAAATATTCTACTAATTTTTTACCGTCAATTTTTGCACGTTGATCAATAATTTTTACATTTGATAAATAGTCAATAGTTTTTGAAGCCTCTGCAACTGCTTGTACAATTGCATCTTTCCAAGATACTGTAGATGTACCTGTAATTCTTAAATGTTTTTCAATTCCCATTTTAAAACCTCCAAATATATATTTTTGCTATTTCTATCTTTTCCCAAAAAATAAAAAATATACAAAATTTATTAAAATTTCAAAATACTTCTTCACTTAAATTCAAAAATATGATATAGTGTGAACAAGAATAAATACTAGGAGAAAAATATGGGTGAAATTGAAAAAAAGAAATCAAAAATAGGAATTATAATAGCAATAATCGTAATTTTATTAGTTTTGATTGCAGGAGCAATTGGATTACATTATGTAATAAAACATAATTACACAGTAAAGTATTTAAATCAAACTAATTTAATTATAAATAATTCAAATGTAACTGAAAGTCTAAAAAAACATATATACTATGATAATGAAAATGGAGTAATATATATTTCAAAACCAGACATATATAATTTCTTTGATAACACAATTATATATGACGAAAAAAATAACCAAGTGGTTACAAGCTCTAGCACAAAGATAGCAAGTTTACCAATAGACAGCACTCAAATTCAAGTAAATAGCCAAAACAAAACAATCAAGGCAGGAGCCATAATACAAGACGAAGTTGCCTATGTTCCAATTTCTGAACTAGAAGAAGTATATAACATAAAAGTAACAAATGTTGCTAATCAGGCAAGAGTATACATTGATTCATTAGATAGAGAACAGAAAACAGCAACATTAAAAGAAGATTCAAGTATAAAATATAAACCAACAATAATTTCAGCAACTTTAACAAAAGCAAAAAAAAGTGAAACATTAACTATTGCAAATCGTAGTGATTATCCTGTACCTAATGGTTGGACAAGAGTTAGAACAGATGATGGAACTCTAGGATATATACAAACAAACAAATTAAATGAATTTAAAACTATAAGAGAAGCAACACAAGAAAAAGCTAAAGTAGAAGGCACAATAAATTTAGTATGGGATTACTATTCAGAATATGTTTCAGCTCCAGATAGAACAGGAAAAATAAATGGCACAAATGTTGTATCTCCAAGTTTCTTTTATATGAGTAAATACAGTACAACAAATGTATATGAAAATGTAGGAGAAAAGGGAAAAACATATGTAAACTGGGCTCATCAAAATGGATACAAAATTTGGCCAATGTTTACAAATTCAAATATGACTGAAACATCTAAAATGTTAAGTGATTATAAATCAAGAGAAACAGTAATAAATCAACTTGTAAATTACATTACACAATATAACTTAGATGGAATAAACATAGATTTTGAAGGAATGTATGAAACAGATAAGGACAATTTTTCTAGATTTTTAATTGAATTAAGACCTAGGTTAAATGTATTAGGAGCAGTGCTATCAGTAGATGTTACAGCACCAGATGGAGCACCAGAGTGGTCTTTATGTTATGATAGATATACAATAGGCAAAACAGTAGACTATGTAATGTTTATGGCATATGACCAATATGGAGTATCATCAACAAAAGCGGGAACAACAGCAGGATATAATTGGATAGAAGCAAATGTTAAAAAATTCTTAGGACAAGAAGAAGTAAAAGCAGAAAAGATAGTATTAGGAATTCCATTCTATACAAGAGTTTGGAAAGAAAGTAATGGAAAATTAACATCTGATGTTGTTAACATAGGAAACGTAGATAAAATAATACCAAGCGATGCAACAAAAACGTGGAATGAAGATTTGCAACAATATTATGTAGAATATACAAAAAATGGAGCAACATATAAAATATGGGTTGAAGACGAAAAATCAATTGAATCCAAACTAAATTTAATATCTAAATATAATTTAGCAGGAGCAGCTTTTTGGGAATATGATAGAGCAACAAGCTCAATTTGGAATTTAATATCAAGTAAGTTGCAAACTAAGTAATAATAGAAATACCACAAGTTATTCTTGTGGTATTTTGCTATTTAAATTAATTTAAATGTTTGTAGTTCCTTTTCCAAAACTTTTTGCTTTTCTAATGACATTGTAATCAAAGGTAGGCGAAGCCTCATGCCACTATATCCCATCATAGACAATGCACATTTTACGGGAATAGGATTTGTTTCACTAAATAAACTATCTATTAAAGAAATTGATTTTACTTGTGAATCTTTTGCTAAAGTATAATTTCCACTTAAATAATCAAAAACCATATTATGAACAAACTTAGGTGCAATATTAGAAAGCACAGATATAACACCAATTCCACCTAAAGATAAAATAGGAAGAGTTTGGTCATCATTGCCAGAATAGATATGTAAATTATCTCCACATAAGCTAGCAATTTTAGCTATTTGTGATATATTACCACTGGCTTCCTTTATTGCCACAATGTTAGAAATTTTAGAAAGTTCTAAACAAGTCTTTGGTTCTATATTTAATCCTGTTCTACTAGGAACATTGTATAGAATTATTGGCAAAGAAGTATTTTTGGCAATTTCGGTGTAATGCATAATTAATCCATTTTGAGTGGTCTTATTATAATATGGCGTAACAAGAAGTAAACCGTCTGCACCAGTATTTTCAACATATTTGCTAAACTCAATTACATCTTTTGTGTTATTACCACCAGCACCAATAATAACAGGAATTTGCTTATGTACATTGTCAACTGCAAATTTAACAACAGCTTTTTTCTCATCCAAAGTCATTGTAGAAGACTCACCAGTTGTACCAAGAATAATAAGAGCATCAGTACCTTGATTAATTTGAAAATCAATAAGGTTTTTTAAAGTATCAAAATCAACACCATCTTCAGTAAAGGGAGTAACTAGAGCTGTACCACAACCAATAAATAGACTTTTTTTCAAAATAATACCTCCATAATTTTTTGTATATAATATGAAGGCACAATAAAAAATGCCAACTAAAATTTTAGCTGACATCTATAATTTATTTTAAAAATCCGCTTATAATTTGTTCCTCTGCTTCTTTTTCTGTAAGCCCAAGAGTCATAAGTTTAATAAGTTGTTCTCCTGCAATTTTTCCAATAGCAGCTTCATGAAGTAAACTTGCATCAACATCATTTGCTACTATCTTAGGAGTAGAAGTAACTTTGGCTTTACCCATAATAATTGCATCACATTCAACATGTCCAAAGCACTTATTATTGCCATTAACATTTGAGCTAAATTCTTGAACAGAATTATCTTTGGCAATAGCACGAGAAGCAACATGAACACTAGAATTTTCACCATTTAAGTCAATATCAAAAATGCTCTTAGCTGTTTGATTTCCAGATGTCATAACTCTTTCTGTAATAACCAAACTTGTATTATTGCCAAGTTCACCTTTAGTTTCACGAATTGTAGATGAAACACCCTCAATTTGAATAGTTTCCATTTCTAATGTAGAACCTTCTTCAAGATTTACAATTGTTTGTGGGTTTAAAATTCTATCTCCAGTTCCATTGCCTTCACCATAATGCTTTTCAATATATTTTACTTTAGCTCCTTTGGATAAGTGAAATGTATGAATACCATCATGTTCTGAAGTTTCACAAGAGCTATTATGAATACCACAACCTGCAACAATTACTACATCAGCATTTTCACCAACATAAAAATCGTTATATACAACATCATTAAAACCTGCTTCAGTTAATATAACTGGAATGTGTACACTCTCATTTTTAGTATTTGGCTTTATAATAATATCAATACCAGGCTTGTCCTGTTTTGTAACAATATCAATATTTGCAGTAGTATTTCTTGCAACACCTTTACCATTTTCACGAATATTGTATGCACCAATTGGAGTTTTTTCAATATCAGCAATGGTTTTTAGTAGATTTTTTTCAATAGTATCTAATTTAGTTTCAATTTCATTACTCATATTAGTTACCTCCTTTTTCAAGCATTACTTTACATGGCTTTTGAGTGTTATTTAAAAGTAGGGGAAGAACCTCTTCTTTTTGACCAACAGCTTGTACTTTTCCATCAACAAGTAAAATAATCTCATCTGCAATATTCAAAATTTTTTCTTGATGAGAAATAATAACAATTGAGGAATCACTAATTTCAGAATGCATTTTTTCAAATACGGAAATTAAGCTATTAAAACTCCATAAATCAATACCAGCCTCAGGCTCGTCAAATACAGTAAGTTTAGACTTTTTAGCTGCAAGCATAGCAATCTCAATACGCTTTAATTCTCCACCAGAAAGTGAATTACTAACTTCTCTGTTTAAATAGTCTTTTGCACATAAACCTACATCAGATAAATAATTACATGCTTCTGAAACATTTATAGTGTTACCAGAGCTTAGTTCTATTAAATCTCTAACAGTTAACCCCTTGAATTTTACTGGTTGTTGAAAAGCAAAACCAATTCCAAGTTTGGCCCTATCAGTTATTCCCATAGCAGTAATGTCTGTTCCATCAAAGAAAATACTACCAGAATCAGGCTTTAAAATGCCCATAATAATTTTAGCAAGAGTAGACTTCCCAGAACCATTAGGACCAGTTATTGCAACTAACTTGCTATTATCTATTTTTAAACTTATGTTATCTAAAATTTGTTTGTTATCTCTAAAATAGGAAATATTTTTAAGCTCTAACATAATTTTACCTCCTTAAAATTTAGCACATATATTGTACCACAAAATGAGCAAAAATACTATATTTGGAATAATATTTAGTAAAAAATACTTGCTTTTACAAAAGAATGGTGTTAAAATATAAAACATGAAAAACAAAGCCAATAAAAAAGCAAAGTAAGTAAAAGACAAGATAGTCTTAGAGAGTAGGAATGGTGGAAACCTACACTATCCTTTTACAGAAATTTCACTTTTTTGGGTCTTTTTTTGAAAAAAGTAGGAAAAAGCGGTTGCACCGTTATAGCTATAACAAGGTTAATTATAAATAATTAATAAATTTAGGTGGTACCACGAATCCGTTTCGTCCTATGCAGGGCAAAACGGATTTTTTGTATTAACCGGAAAGGAATACATATGCAAGAACAAATTGCTAAAATTAAAGAAAATGCACTAAATGAAATAAATAGTGCAAAAAATGCAAAAGAATTAGATGAAGTAAGAGTTAAATACTTAGGAAAAAAAGGTGAGCTTACTTTAATATTAAGAGGAATGGGAGGACTTTCTGCAGAAGAAAGACCTATTATTGGTAGCCTAGTTAACCAAGTAAGAGATGAGCTAGAAGCTAAAATTGAAGATGGAGAAAAACATTTTGCTGACTTAGAAATACAAAATAGGCTAGCAAGTGAAAATATAGATGTTACAATGCCAAGTAAAAAGGTAAACTTAGGAAGTGTACATCCAATAACACAAATCATTAAGGACGTAGAAGAAATTTTTATTGGTATGGGATATGAAATTGCAGATGGACCAGAAGTAGAGCTTGCTACATATAATTTTGATAAATTGAATACTCCACCAGATCATCCAGCAAGAGATATACAAGACACATTTTATATTACAGACGATATAGTGCTTCGTTCACAAACATCACCAGTGCAAGCAAGAGTAATGGAAAGCCAAAAACCGCCAATTAAAATAATTTGCCCAGGTGCAGTGTATCGTTCAGACAGTGTAGATGCAACACACTCACCAGTGTTCCACCAAATAGAAGGTCTAGTAATTGATAAAAACATATCAATGGCAGATTTAAAGGGAACATTGGCAATGTTTACTAAAAAATGTTTAGGAGAAAAAACAGAAATTAGATTTAGACCACATCATTTTCCATTTACAGAGCCAAGTGCAGAAGCTGATGTATCATGCTTTGTATGTGGAGGAAAAGGCTGTAGAGTATGTAAGGGAGAAGGATGGATAGAGCTTTTAGGCTGTGGAATGGTACATCCAAATGTACTTAGAAATTGTGGAATTGACCCAGAAGAGTATTCAGGTTTTGCTTTTGGATTTGGCGTAGAAAGAATTGCTATGGCTAAATTTGGAATTGATGATATGCGTTTATTATATGAAAATGATGTTAGATTTTTAAAGCAATTTTAAGTTTGATTGAAAAAGAAAAAAGAAAGGATGATAGAGATGAAAGCAAGCATAGAGTGGTTAAAAGAATATGCAGATATAAATGTAACTGCTAAGGAACTAGCAGATACACTAACAATGACAGGTTCTAAAGTAGAAACAATAGAAGAACAAGGAGCAGATATTCAGAATGTTGTTGTAGGAAAAATATTAGAGATTAAGCCACATGAAGACTCTGATCACTTAGTAGTAACAAAAGTAAATATAGGAACTGAAATTTTACAAATAGTAACAGGGGCAAAAAATATTAATGTAGGAGATATAGTTCCAATAGCAAAAGATGGAGCAAAACTTCCAGGTGGAGTAGAAATTAAAACAGGAAAACTAAGAGGAGTAGATTCTTGCGGAATGATGTGTTCCGTAGGAGAATTAGGACTAGATATTAATAACTATCCAAACCAAATTGCAGAGGGAATAATGATATTAGATCCTAAAATGGAAGAGAAAATAGGGGAAGATATAAAAGAAGTATTAGGAATAAACCAAACTGTAATTGATTTTGAAATTACTCCAAATAGACCAGATTGTCTATCAATAGAAGGGTTAGGCAGAGAAGTAGCAGTTTCTTTAAATGAACTTTTTAAAGCACCACGAAAAAATATAGATGAAATGCAAGTTGAAGATAAAGATAATGTAGACGGAATAACTGTTGAAATTACAGCACCAGATTTATGTTATAGATATATTGCTAGAGTTGTAAAAAATGTAAAAATTGCACCATCTCCTGATTGGATGGTAAAAAGATTAAATAGTTGTGGAATAAGAGCAATAAATAACATTGTAGATATTACAAATTATGTTATGCTAGAAATGGGTCAGCCAATGCATGCTTTTGATATAAATTCAATTGATGGAAAGCATATTACTGTTAGAAGAGCTAAAAATGGAGAAAAAATAATTACTTTAGATGACCAAGAAAGAGAACTAAATGAAAATATGTTAGTTATAGCAGATTCTAAAAAACCAGTAGCTATTGCAGGAGTTATGGGTGGCCAAAATTCAGAAATAGAGGAAAGTACTCAAACAGTAGTATTTGAATCAGCAGTGTTTAATGGAGGAAGTGTAAGAAAAACAGCAAAGGCGGTAGGATTAAGAACAGAGGCTTCTAGCCGTTACGAAAAAGGTTTATCACCAGAAAATGCTATAAGAGCAGTTAATAGGGCAGTAGAATTAGTAGAATTATTAGGAGCAGGAGAAGCAGTAGATGGAAAAGTTGATGTTTATCCAACTAAACAAAAGGTAAATAGTATTCCACTAAATGTAGAGAGAATAAATGCCTTAATAGGAACAAACTTATCAAAGCAAGAAATGATACAAATTTTAGAAAAGCTAGATATGAAAATTGAAAATGATATGGTAATTCCACCATATTTTAGACAAGATGTTGAGCAATTAGCAGATGTAGCAGAAGAAGTTTTAAGATTTTACGGATATGATAAACTAGGTACTACACTAATAAATGCAGAAACTACTTTAGGAGGAAGAAATAAAGAACAAAAAATATCTGATGAAGTTTCAAAATTCTTAGTAAATATAGGACTATCAGAAATATGTACATTTGGATTTTTGAGTGAAAAAGACTTAGCAAAATGCAATATCACAGGGGATAATGTATTTTTGAAAGAAGCGGTGAGAATACAAAATCCACTTAGTGAAGATTACAACTTGATGAAAACTACATCTATACCAACAATGATGCAAATGCTTGCTAATAATAATAATTACAAAAATAAAGATGTAAAATTATTTGATTTGTCTAGAATATATCAAAATAAAAATGAAGCAATAGAAAAAGGAGAATTACCTCTAGAAAGTAACATTTTAACAATTGGTATGTATAGCGATTTAGAGGATTTTTATACACTAAAAGGAATTGTTGAAAATGTAATAGAATTGGCAGGAGTTGCTAGATTTGACATCAAAAAAGAAAGTGAAAATGCAATGTATCATCCAGGTAGATGTGCAATCTTTAAAGTTGGAAATGATGTAATTGCAACATTTGGAGAAGCTAACCCATTACTTACAAAAAATTATGATATAACTCAAAGAGTACTATTAGCAGAAATTAACTTGGATAAAATTGCAAAATATGCAAGAAAGAATAAAAAATATGCTCCAATTATAAAATTCCCAGCAATTGAAAGAGATATTGCAATGGTAGTAAATGAGGAAGTAGAAGTTGGAGAAATTGAAAAAATTATTCAAAAGAAGGCTAAGAAAAATTTAGAAGAAGCTAAGTTATTTGATGTTTATAGAAGTGAAAAACTTGGAGAAAACAAAAAGAGTGTTGCATATAGCTTGAAATTTAGAGTTCCAGATAGAACACTAAAAGATGAAGAAATAAATGGAATTATGAAAGAAATAATTGCAGAGCTTGAAAAAACTATAGGTGCAGAATTAAGAAAATAATAAAATAAAAAGTGGCTTATATAAGCCACTTTTTTAAAATTTTTCAATCCATTTATTTAAAATATTTGTAGCAATTTCTTTAGTAATATTATCCTTATCAAATAAAGGATTATATTCAACTAAGTCAGCTGATTTAATAATGTCAACATATTTGGTTATTTCATCTGCCAATAAATATGTTTCTTCTAAGTTAATTCCATTTTTTGCTGGAATAGAAACTCCAGGTGCAACTTCTGGATCTATTAGATCTAGGTCAAAACTAATATGTACACCATCAGTTCCATTAGAAGCAATAGCAAATGCCTTTTTACAAATTTCTTCAACTCCATATTTTTTAATATCTTCAGTAGAAAATACAGTAACACCTGCATCTAGAACATTTCCCCATTCCCATGGGTCAATATCTCTACCACCAACAATAACCGCATTTTTAGGATTATAAAATGGACCATCATGAAAATCAGCTAACATGCTCTTTTCATAATGAGTAGCAACTGCTAAAGGTAAACCATGTAAATTACCAGTAACAGAAGTAGGGTATGTATTAAAATCAGCATGAGAATCAAACCAAATAATTCCCATATTTTTATTTTCCTTAATAGAAGCTAAACTAGAACCAATTGCAACAATATGATCTCCACCAACAAGTAAAGGAAACTCACCATTTTGTATTACAGTACGAGTGGTGTTATATAATCTTTCATTGAAATCATTAATTCCAGCTAAATTCCTTTTTTCATTTTTAGAATCTAATGCTTTTACTGCTAGAACCAAATTATGCATTTTTTCATAGTATAAATTTTTCTCCTCATCACTCATATTTTTTTCAAAATGTATTTCATGCATATCTAATAAAAGAGAGTTAAAGTTATCTACAAAATGATTAATATCTTTATTATTAGAAGACGTATATAGCTTCATTTCTTCATTTTTTTTGATACTCTTTAATACATAGTTTTGAGAAATATTACTTGATTTTAAGTCTTTTGTTAAGACTTGTGCTCCAAGTTCAGCACCATCAATTTTTAAACCTAAATCAGTGCATGCACTTATAATTGATACTTTTTTCATTTTAAAATTCCTTTCAATCACTTTAACTATAGTGATGATGATAATTATCAAACATCAGTAATTAAGCAAAAATCATTATACCAATAAAAAAAGAAAAAGTCTAGTACTTTTTCTCATTTTATATCAACAATAGTTACGCCCATTTCACCTTCGCCAAATGTACCTACTCTAAAACTTTTAACATGAGGATGTTGTTTTAAAAATACATGAATTCCCTCACGAAGTTTTCCAGTACCTTTACCATGAACAATTCTAACTGGAGAGATATTGGCAGAGGCACAGTTATCTAAATACTTATCAATAACATAAATAGCTTCATCTACATTTTGACCAATAACATTTATTTCAGGAGATATACTCTTAGTTTTTGATTCTTTGTCAGTTGTAACTTTTCCTGTTGACTTTGTTTTAATAGTATTATTCAAGCTCTTTCTTAAATCTGAAAGTTTAATATTCATTTTCATACTTCCAACTTGTACTTGAACTTCATGTGATTTATTTACTGAATTTCCAATAACAAAACCATTTGTTCCAAGCGAAGTAATATAAACGCTTAATCCATCTTTAATATCATCTTGAGTTAGTTCTTCCAAAGTATTATTTTGTTCACTATAGTGAAAAGAATTTAAACTTTTTAAATTATCATTTAATTTATTCCTTAAATTGTTAGCTTGTTTTAAATTAGAAGAACTATTAAGCTCATGGATTATTTCTGTGGCTTGCTCTTTAGCAGAAAGTAAAATATCTCTAGCTTCTAACTTAGCGTTTTCTAACATTTGAGCCTTTTTAGCCAAAACATCATCTTGCTTTTGTTCCAAACTTTTTCTTAGAATTTCTATTTGTCTTAAATTTTTATCAGTTTCTTCTTTTTGTTTTTCAATTTTCAACTTGCTATCATAAATGCTCTTTAACAATTCTTCAATAGAAATTTTATCTTCTTTTAAATGATTACTTGCTACACTTAGAATTTGCTCATTTAAACCAAGCCTTTTACTAATAGCAAAAGCATTACTCTTACCAGGAATACCAACTAGTAATTTGTAAGTAGGCTTTAAATTGTCTATATCAAACTCAAAACTTGCATTTTCAAAACCATCTGTAACTAAGGCAAATTCTTTTAATTCTTGATAATGAGTAGTACAACAAACTAAACTACCAATATTTTTTAAGTAACTTAAAATACTAATTGCAAGTGCAGCACCTTCTAGGGGGTCTGTACCAGAGCCAAGCTCATCTAATAGAATTAAACTATTATCATCAGCCATGTTAGTGATCTGTACGATATTTTTCATATGAGCAGAAAAGGTACTAAGAGATTCTTGAATACTTTGTTCATCACCAATATCAGCAAAAATATGAGAAAATACGCATATACTACTACTTTCATTGCATGGAATAGGAATTCCAGAATAAGCCATCAAAAGTAATAATCCAACAGTTTTTAAAGCAACAGTTTTACCACCAGTATTAGGACCAGTAATTAAAAGAGAAACATAGTCTTTGCCCAAACCAATATCTATAGGCACAACAACATCTTTATCAATCAAAGGGTGCTTAGCCTTAAAAAGAGATACAAATTTTTCTTGGTTTAATGTAGGAGTAATACTAAAATTATCAATACCAAAATTAGCCTTTGCAAAAATTAAATCAATATTAGCAATTAAATTTAAATCATTTTTTAATTCCAAAGTATATTCGTAAAGTGAAGAAGAAAGAATGTGCAAAATTTTTTCAATTTCTAAATCCTCTTCAATTTTTATATGACTTATTTTATTATTTAATTCAAACACACTAGTAGGCTCAATGTATAAAGTAGAACCGCTACTAGAAGTATCATGAATAAAACCTTTTATATAGCTTCTATATTCTTCTCTAACTGGAATAACATAACGATTATTACGAATAGTAACAATTGGTTCCATTATATATTTAGCATAAGTACTAGAATGAATATAGCTGTTTAATTTATCTTTTACTTCTTGCTCAAAATTCTTTCTATTTCTACGTAAACTAGCAAGTTTACTAGAAGCATTATCAGCAACTGTATTCTCATCAATTAATTTATTAAAAATATTATTTTCAATTGAAACATTGGAATATAGACAATCAAAGTACTTTTCTAAAAGATTAAAAGAAGAAGTGTTATCTTTATAAAAGTACTCTTTTAATTCTCTACACATTTTTAATAGCATGGCAAAATTAAGTAATCCTTTTATAGACAAAGTTTGATTACTTTCCAAAATTTTAATATACTTTTCTAACTCATCAGTTTCGTAAAAAGGGGGAATACCCTTTTGATGTAATAAATTATCAGCTTGCTTTGTTTCGCTAAGTAAAATATCAACCTGTTCAAATGTAAAACTAGGAACTAATTGCTCACACAATTTTTTTCCTAAATAAGTTTTACAATATTTTTTTAATCTTTCAATAATTTGATTATATTCTAATTTATTTAAAATAGCTTCCATAATTAACCTCACACACATATTATGCCACAAAATCAAGGAAAAAACAAGATGAAAATAAGACATAAAAAACTTAATTTCCCACAAAATTACTATTGAAATTGTTATTTTTTTATGTTATAACTAATATTAGTTTGAGATGAAAGGAATGAATAAAATGGACAAAAATACAAAACGTAAAAGAGATATAGGAAAAATTGCAACTAAAATAATGGGATTAATATTAGCTCTTATGATGGTTTTATCAGTTGCAGCTACTTTAATTTATTATATTGTTTTTAATAAATAATAACAAAAGAGGTAAAATATGTTTGAAAATTTAACAATAAGTTTTAGTGGAATATGGAGTTCTTTTATAAGCTATATGACAGAACTTTTACAAAATCCACTTAAACTATTAACTTTAGTATTAGATCTAGCAATTGTTGCTTTTATTGTATATAAATTTATTGTTTATGCTCAAAAATCAAGAATATGGCAATTATTAAAAGGAATTATTTTTATTTTAATAATTACAGCAATAAGTGAATTGCTTCAACTTAAAATATTAAGTTTTATATTAACAGCATTTATGCCATATGGAGTAATTGCATTAATTGTAATATTTGCACCAGAATTACGCAGAATGTTAGAGCAATTAGGAACAAATAAAATAACTAAATACTTTGGAATAGATAAAGACTTAGAAACAAAAACTAAAGAGGACGTATATAAAATTGTTATTGCAGCAACAGAACTTGCAAAAACAAAAACTGGTGGATTAATAGTTATAGAGCGAGATATTAATATAAATGATATTATAGATAGTGGAGTAAAAATAGATTCTGAGGTATCTCCACAATTAATAGTAAATTTATTTACTCCAAATACACCATTACATGATGGTGCAGTTGTTATATCAAATAATAAAATTGCAGCAGCTGCTTGTATTTTACCATTAGCTGATGACAAAGATATTGCAAAAGAACTTGGAACAAGGCATCGTGCAGGGTTAGGAATTTCAAAAGAATCAGATGCTATTTCAGTTATAGTATCAGAAGAAACTGGTAAAATTTCAGTGGCAATAGATGGAAACTTAATAGCAGATGTAAAAGAAGATGCTCTAAAAAATATTTTAATAAAGCATGTAATAAACAAAAGGTTTGCAATAGAAAGACAAAGAAAAATAAGACAATTTAAAATAAAAAAGGATAAACAAGAAGCAAATGAGAAACATTAAACTAACTATTGAATATGATGGAAAAGAATACAATGGTTGGCAAAAACAGCCAAATAAATTAAATATTCAAGGAGAGATAGAAAAAGCTATTGAAAATGTAACAGGAGAGCAAGTAAACTTAATTGGCTCAGGGAGAACTGATGCAGGTGTTAATGCTTTTGGACAAGTTGCCAACTTTAAAATTGATTCGCAGTTTCCTATAGAAAAAATAGCTACAGCAATTAACTCTCAACTAAAGAAATCTATTCGTATAAAAAAAGCAGAGGAAACATCAGAAGATTTTCATAGTAGATATAATTGCCATAGTAAAACATACCATTATGTTATTGATAATTCAGAGCAAGGCACAGCAATTTATAGAAATTTAACATATCATGTTTCTCAAAAATTAGATGTAAGTAAAATGAAACAAGCAGTTCAATACCTTATTGGAGAACATGACTTTAGTAGTTTTAAATCTAGTGGAACAAGTAGTAAGAGCAGTGTTAGAACAATATATAATGCACAAGTAATACAAGAACAAGAAAAAATAGTTATTGAGCTTACGGGAAATGGTTTTTTGTATAACATGGTAAGAATTATAGCAGGTACATTAGTAGAAGTAGGACTTAATAGCATAAAACCAGAAGAAATTGAAACAATATTAAAAGCAAAAAATAGACAAAAAGCTGGGAAAACCTTACCTCCGCAAGGATTGTTCCTAATGAATGTAGAATATAATTAGAATTTTTATGTAGTATAAACTACGTAAAAGTTCTTATTTTTTGACTTTTTTGTAACTATTGTTAATAAAAATACATACAATATAGCAAATAAACTAAGAGAGGAGAAAAATATGAACACATTATTGTTATTTTTTGCTCTTCCTGTTGCTACTATAATATTAGCCATTGTATTACAGAAAATTTTAAATAATCCTTTATTGGTGGCAGCAACATTTTTTGCAATTTATTTAATTGTAACCTTTGCTGCTTTTGATGCGAGCTTTTTAGTGTATGCAATAGCATATACTATACTTGCTTATATAACTGCTGTTTTAACAAGAATAATTTGCAGGCTTTTAAAAATGCTGGCAAATCAAAATAACTGCACTTATCGAGTAACAGAAAGACCAATTACTATTAGTACAAATTTATCTAGTGATGGAAATGATTTAACAAGCAATACTACTTTATTAACAAACTCAGCATCAGCTAATAATTATAATGGGGGAAATTGCGGTTGCAATTGTAGAAGAAGATAAAAATACATGAATATTACTTAAAAGGCACTTTTCGTAAGGAAAAGTGCCTTTTTAAAGAATAAATATTACAAAAATATTACAAATACATTAAGTTTATATTACAAACAATTTATTTTATTGTTTTTAGGGGAAAAATGTTGTAAAATTAATATTAAGTAATAAAATCACAAATTACAAGGGGGAAAACGAAAATGGCAATGAATCCAATGCAAAAAAAGGCTCAAAACTCATTTCTTTTAGGAATGTTAGTAACACTATTAATTACAGGAATTATTATAGGACTATTAATAGTTCAATTGACTAAACTAACTAAACAACAAAAAGAAAAGGAAGCAAATTTAAAACAAGTTTATGTAGTGTCAACAGATATAAATTCAGGAGATACTATAACATTAGATAAATTAAGCTCAAAAACAGTAGACGCTAGTTTGATTCCAGCTAATGCTTTAAGTGCTAAAGAATTAGAATCAAAATCTAATGTTACAGATGAAAGTGGAAATGTTGTAAAAAAAGTAAATATTATTTCAAAAATAAGTTTGAAATCAGGAACTGTTATTACAACAGATATGGTTAAAACAGAGGGAGAACTTACAAATGATATAAGAAAAGTAGAGTATACTGCAATAACCCTTACATCTAGACTAAAAACAGGAACATATATAGATGTTCGTCTAAGATTACCAAGCGGAAGCGACTATGTTGTTGTATCACATAAAAAGATAGAAATACCTGAAATTGATGATGTTCCATCTACAGATACAATGTGGCTTGAATTGTCAGAGGATGAAATATTAACACTAAATTGTGCCATTGTAGAATCATATAAAATGCAAGGATCTTTATTATATGCAGTAGAATACATAGAACCAGGATTACAAGGAAAAGCAACAGTAAGCTATTCACCAAACAATGAAGTATATGATTTAATACAAAAAGATCCTAACTGTGTTCAAACAATAGTTAATGAAATTACAGCAAGAAATAGGGCAATTTCTAGAAATAATATAAATGAAGAATTAAAACAAAATACAGAAACATCAAAAGAAGATGTAATTTCTGGAGTAGAAGAAGAAATTAAAAAGATACAAGAAGAAAGACAAAAATATTTAGACTCACTAGGTGGATAAAAAATAAATGGAGGTATATATGAAAACAATAGGATTTATAGGGGCATATGATAAAACAGATTTGTTAATGTATATAGCAAAGATATTTGCAAGCATGGATAAAAAAGTTTTAATAATTGATACTACTATTTTACAAAAAGCAAAATATATTGTTCCAGTAATATCTCCAGCTAAATCTTATATAACAAGTTTTGAAAATATAGACATTGCAGTAGGCCTTTATGATTATAAAGACATAAAAAATTATTTAGGAATTCCAGAACATGCAGTACTAGACTATGATTATATATTTATAGATGCAGATTCAATACAAGGAATACAAAATTTTGATATAAAAACTTTTGATAAAAATTATTTTGTTAGCGGATTTGATGCATATTCTTTAAAAAGAGGACTGGAAATATTATCTGAAATAAATGAAACTTTAGAATTAAAGAAAATATTATTTTCAAAGAATTTATCATATGACGAAGAAGAATATTTTAACTATTTGGCACTAGGAGCAAAAGTTAAATGGGATGAAGAAACAATATATTTCCCATTTGAACAAGGAGATCAAGGAGTTATTATAGAAAACCAAATGACTCAAAAAATAAAGTTTAAAAAATTAACTGAATTATATAAAGATAGCTTACTTTATATAGCAAATGAATTGCTAGAAGATGAAAAAGAGGCAGGAAATTTGAAAAAAATATTTAAACAATTAGAAAAAGGAGTTTAAAACCTAATGGCAATTATAACTTTTTGTAGTAATGAAATAAAAGAAACAGGACAAACTTTATCTTTAGCTGCAATTGCAGCATATATGGCAATAGAGCATAATTATAAGATACTAATTGTTTCTACTAGTTTTAACGAATTAACATTAGAAAATTGTTTTTGGGAATACGAAAAAATAAGACCAACAGGACTTATAAAAAAAGATGAAAAAGTTGGCATAGAATCTGGAATAGAAGGATTAGTAAAGGCATTAAAAAGTAATAGAACAAGTAATGAAATTATAAAAAACTATTCAAGAATTGTTTTAAGAGATAGACTAGATGTTTTAATATCGCCAGCTACAAAGTCTTATCAAGAATATAGTGAAATAGCAGAAAACTATGTAGATATTTTGCAAACAGCAAAAAGATATTATGACTTAATTTTTGTTGATTTAAATAAAAAAATGCCAAGAAAGGAAATGGCAGCTGTTTTACAATTGTCAGATGTAATATTGGTAAATATAACTCAAAAATTAAAATCCATGAATGATTTTATGACATTAAGAGAAACGAATGACTTTTATAAAAGAAAGAATATTATGCTTACAATAGGAAGATATGATGAAAACTCAAAATATAACGTAAAAAACATTACAAGATATTTAAAAGAAAAAAAGATGGTTTCAGCAGTACCTTACAATACTCTATTTTTTGAAGCATGCTCAGAAGGTCAGATTATTGAGTTTATATTAAAAGCTAAAAATATTTCAGATGTAACAGATAGTAATAATATTTTTATAAAAGAACTAAAGTCATTAGATGAAAACATAATGTTTAAATTACAGGAGTTACAAATGAAAATGTAGTCAAAAAGAAAGGAGCCTAAAAATGCTTAGAATACTTTTGATAATAATTGTTCTTCTTATAGCTGCTTTTTTAATATATCAATTTCTAAAGAAAAGAAAAAATGAACAAGAAGAAGTAGAAATAGAAGTTGATGATAAAACTTATACATTAGATATGATGAAAGATTTTGTCAAAAAAAGATTAGATGAAATCACTAAAATCAACCTATATGATATTGGGTTATCTGAAGAAGAACTAAAAAGAAGAAAACAGAAAAAATATGAATTAAAAAAGGCTTTAAAAGGCTGTACATATGGAGATGTTAATGACAAAAAGTATATTAAGGAATTAATATATGACTTGCTATCAAGAGAATACAATGTAAACGAAACTAACATATCAAAGGCAATTCCTTTTGACATACCATCGCTTTTAACAGCACAAGATAAATTTGATATTATATTATATATGTATAAAAACGAATTTGGATATGAAGCATTACCAGAGATTATAAAGAAATATAAACTAGATGATTTAAAATACATAGAGGGTGAAGCAAAGCCTTGTTATGTAATTACAGCAGAAGAAATAAATAAAATATATGACCAAGAAAATTTTATACTTACATTTGCAGATAAGTTAAATGTAGTAGTACAAAGAATTTATCAACATTACAAAGGATACAGTGCAATAGATGAAATAAGAGATATGAATATAGATGGTATTTCTGGTGGTGTTTCTGGACTTCCAGAATCTTTCTTAAGCCAAGTAGCACAAACAGAGGGAGATTACTTAAATCAAATAGCAGAACATAAAGTTCCTCGTGCATGTGATAGTATTTGGATTATGTTCCATGGTAAATCAATTCGTTTAGCATTTCTATCATTTGGAACAGAAGCAGAATTAAAAAGAGTTTGTCAAAATATTTATAAATACAACAATCCAGGTCAATTATCAGATACAAACGGATTTAAAATTAATGAAATGAAAGATGGTTCTCGTGTAGTTGTTGTAAGACCAAGTATGTCTGAAACATGGGCATTCTTCGTAAGAAAATTTGACGTAAAACGTGCTTCACTAGAACAAATTATACGTTTCCCTGGAAAAGACGAAGCAATTGATTTACTAAAATACTTAGTAAAGGGTGCAAGAATTATATCACTAACTGGTGAACAAGGATGCCGGAAAAACAACAATGCTTATGGCAATGATTGAAAATATATATGAAACAATGAACTTACGTATCACAGAAACTGCATTCGAGCTTCATTTAAGAAAAATATATCCAACAAGAAACATATTATCAATGAGAGAAACAGAAACAGTTTCTGGACAAGACTGTCTAGACGTTCAGAAAAAAACTGATGGTTCTGTTAATATCATCGGTGAGGTTGCAACAGACCCTGTTGCTTCATGGATGATACAATCAGCACAAGTTGCTTCTAAGTTTACACTATTTACTCACCATGCTAAAACATTTCCAGACTTAGTTACAGCACTTCGTAACTCAATGTTAAGAGCAGGAGTATTTAAAGATGAAAAAACAGCAGAAGAACAAGTAGTACAAGTATTAAACTTTGATATTCACTTAGTAAAAGACTTTAGAGGTAGAAGATACATAGAGAGAGTAACAGAATGTATTCCAGTAGAAGAAAAAAATGAGTATACTTATGACTATAGAAAAGAAAAAACTATAGAGGGTAAACTTGATAAGTTTATGGACAATGCAACTGTATTCTTTACTAAAACTACAAATAGAGAATTATTTAAATATAGAAATATAATGGAATATCATGATGGAACTTATGTACTTACAAATCCTATATCAGAGGCTAATATAAAAGCTATGAGAACAAACATGGATGATACTGATGTACAAGGATTTGATGATTTCTTACAAAGAAATTGGGGAATAAAACCTCCAAAAGAAATTGATTATGATGAAGAATCACAATTAACTAAACCAGTACAAGCAGAGCCTAAAAAAAGAGGAAGAAAACCAAAAAACAAAGTATAAACATAAGAAACGCGAGGTGATTTTAAGATATGAATAGCAACATGCTTTTATATTTAATGATGGGTGCAGGAGCTTTATTTGTTGCCATTGTAATTACATTTCTTATTATAAAAAATAAGAATCAAAATTCTGAGATAGCTCAAATTAGAAAATTACAACAAGGAACAAAAGAAAAAAGTTTTTCATTAGAAGTAATGTACCAAAAATTGTATGTAGTCTATCTTAAAACACCTTTTTTAAAAAGATATTTATTAAAACTAAGAAGAAGATTAGCAATTATAAATGTTGAAGATGAATACTTAACAAGAAAACAATCAGCTAAAATATTAACCAATACATTAGCAATTGTTATACCATTAGCAATAGCAATTATAGCTATAACCAAAAGCAATACATTATTAATGTCAATGCTATTAATTTTTGAATTATTTATGGTAGATACATTTATAGACGGAATGGTAGATAAACTAGATAATAAATTATTAAAAGAGCAAATTGAGTTCTTTTCAGAAATTAGACATGCATACCATGAATACAACATGGTAGAAGAGGCAATTTATCAAGTCGCGCAAGATGATGATAAACCAGAAATGTCTAGACAAGCAGAAAAAATATATGAAGTACTTATATCTGATGATCCAGAATCAGAACTTGAAAAATACTATGATATAGCACCAAATAGTTACTTAAAAGAATTTGCTGGTGTGTCATATTTAACCAAGGAATTTGGAGATCGTAAAATTGATAAATCTTCATTATATTTGAAGAATTTAAATAACATCACACAAGAAATGCAATTGGAAATATTGAAAAGAGATAAGCTAGATTACACATTTCAAAGTTTAGCTGTTATAGCGATATTACCAATACTTGCAATTGAACCTATAAAAAATTGGGCTGTATCACAATTTAGTTTTACAGAAAGTTTTTATAATGGAAAAGATGGAATGATAGTTCAAATATTACTTGTAATTGCAACCTTTGTATGTTATATCTTAACAAGAAAGCTAAAGGATAATGGTTCAACAGCATTAAATACAAAAAATACTCAAAATCCTTGGCAACAAAAATTATATAAAATTCCATTTATTAAAAAAATTGTTGATTTGTTCATTCCAAACAAGGGAACAAAGGAATATAGACAATTAAATAAAAAAATGAAAGATGCTGCTTCAAAAGATAAAGTAGAGTGGATATATGTAAATAGATTAGTATTATGCATATCAGTATTTATAGTATCAATATTTTTGATAGGACAATTACATCAAATAACTATAAATAGAGTATATACAGACCCAACAGTAACGTATAATATACTGGGACAGATGAGTGATAAAGATACTAAAAAAGCAATGGAAGTAACAGAGTCAGATAATCAGTATATAAATCATTTTAAAGGAAACACAAAGGTAACTCAAGCAGACATTGAAAAGGAAATGAAAAGAGGCAAAATAAACAAAGACTATGTAAATAGTAAAGATGAGGAAATTAAAACTGCAGCAGAGAGAATTTTAGGTAAAATACAAACTGTAAATACAGAAAAAATGCAATGGTTTGAATTTTTGTTAGCAATGGTTTTTGCTATTATTGCATACAATGCTCCTATTTGGTTGCTTAAATTCCAAGCTAAAATGAGGCAAATGGAAATGGAAGATGAAGTAATGCAGTTTAATACTATTATTCTGATGCTAATGAAAATTGAAAGAGTAAATGTTGAAATAATACTAGAATGGCTAGAGAGATATGCAAATATCTTTAAAGAACCAATTAGCAAATGTGTAAATAACTATGAAAGTGGTGCATGGGAAGCACTAGAACAGCTAAAAGAAGATGTTACATACCAACCATTTATTAGAATTGTAGAAAGTCTTCAAGCAGCAGTAGAAAAAATTCCAATTCCAGATGCTTTTGATGAATTAGATACAGAAAGAGATTACTATCAAGAAAAGAGAAAAGAATCAAATGAAAGATTAATTGCAAGAAAAGGAAAAATAGGAAAAATGATTGGATTTGCACCAATGGTTATACTATTTGTAGGTTTCTTAATAGTACCTTTAGTATTTATAGGTTTAACAAGCATGACAGAATCATTTAATAGTATGACTTCTATGCAAAAATAAAATATAGAAAGGATAGAGTAAATGGAAAATGCATCAAAAGCCTTAATTATTGCAGGTTCAGTTTTACTTTCTGTACTTATTATCAGTGCCTTAGTACTAATGTTTAATCAAATAAGTGATTTTAAAAGGGCTGAAGCAACATCAGAAGATATACAAAAAATAGATGAATATAATAAAAAAATAGAAGGATTTAATAGGTCTGGACTATATGGAAGTGAAATATTATCCTTAGCAAATTTAGTAAATGATTATAATGAAAGACAATCAGACTTAAAAGGATATAAAGCAATTGAATTTAAAATAGAATTTAAAGAAAAAAGTGATGGGTTAGAAAAGACCTACACCAAAAGTTCAGACTTAACAAATGACTTTAAAAAACTTGAAAGTGAAGCAGAAAAATTAAAAAATAAAAAATATTATGGAAAGACTATAGAGTCATTAGTTGGAATGAAAGATTCACAAATAAAACAAGTATTACTTGAACATGGTGAACCAGTAGCAAATCTAGGAAAAGAAGAAATAATGAATTATATAGGAGAAAAAAATCCGACATTTACAACAGAAAAGCAACAATATGAAAATTTAAAGACATCAATAAGAAATATAAAAAATAGAAAATTCCAAAGTCCAGTAGTAACATATGACAAACAGGGGAAAATAGCAACAGTAAGCATTCAAGAAATAGGAATTTAGGAAAGGAGCTAAATATGGAAAATGCATCAAAAGCTCTAATAATGGCAGCAGGAGTATTATTAGGCGTAATGATAATAACAATTGGAGTGTACATTTTTTCTGTATTTGGTAAATATAGTGAAAATGCCTATAAAAAAATGGATGATGCGCAAATGGACCAGTTTAATAGTCAATTTTTAAAATACTATGGAAATATAAATCGTGCTTATATAAATGAAAAAACAGGGAAAGAAGAAAGTGTACAAGAACCAATAAAATGTACTGCACATGATATTGTTAGTATAGCAAATTTAGCACAACAAAATAATATACAATATGATATAAGCAGTTTAACACAATATGATAAAAGTACATTTTATATTCAAGTTGATGTTTATGATAATACAACTAGACCTAAGTTAACTAAAAATGTAGAAAAATGGGAAGAAAATGCTAAAATTAGCTTTATTAATGAAAATTCAAATCAAGATTATAAATGTTCAGAAGTTATTATAAGTGAAATATCTAAAAGAGTTTGTTATATAAAATTTGAAAAGATTAATTAAGAAATAAAAAGGAAGATAAATGAAAAAAACAATAATTATTTTGGTAAGTGTGTTATTGCTTTTAACAGTTATAACTTATTTGTATATAAACAATTTAAAAAACTTAGAAACAATAGCACAAAAACATAATAGTGAATATGAAAAATACTATGAACAGGAGATAACAGGAACTACATTAATTAGTTTAATAAATAAAGCAATAGATTATAATGAAAAAAATAATATAGAAAAACAAGAAAATGGTACTTATACAAATAACGATGAAAATTCTATTCATATTTATATTAATTTTTTGGAAAGTGAGAAAACAATAAATATGGAAAGCATTGCAGAAAAACAAACAGAAAATTTTGTAAAATATTTTGCAATGTCTACTTTTAAATGTACTAAAATTGAATATCACAATAAAACGAATTATATAAAAAATATATATTTTGAACAAACCAATAAATAAAATTTTATAACAAAAAATACCAAAAAAATTTATATAAAAAGTATTTACATACGGAAATATTTAGTGTTATAATAAATATAGTTTAAAAACAACAAAAGACTTTAAAATTAGACAACATTGTCTATACTTTAATATACAAATGTAGAAGGAGGAAATTTTATGGAGAACGCATCAAAAGCATTGATCATTGCTGGTGCTATTTTATTATCAATTTTGATTATAGGATTAGGTATGTTTATATATCAACAGGCAGCAGGAGCTATGGAAGGTGTTAATATGAATTCACAAGAGGTACAAGCATACAATTCACAATTTTTAAACTATGAGGGTCAAAGAAATGGTGCTTCAGTAAGAGCTTTATGTGATTTAGTAAGAAACCATAACAATTCAAATGCAAATGATACTTCATTACAAATAGGAATAGTATATGGACAAAAAGGTGTAGAAAAAACAGAGGATAATATTGATGACGAAGTAACATACACACAAGTAACTGAAGTAAAAAATGATATTAAATCAGGTAAAACATATAATGTAGCATTGTCAGCTGCAAAATCTGGAAAAATTATAAACATTACAATAACTGATGTAAAATCAGAATCAAAATAAAGCAATAATATTATAAAAATATAATGATAGGAATGAGAAAGTATGGAGAACGCAACAGATGCTTTAAAAATAGCTTTTGCAGCCTTTGTATTTATAATGGCATTAACAATTGCTATCACAATGTTTTCTCAATTAAATCAAGTTTCAAAAATAGTTGTTTCAAGTAGTGATAATACAAAATACTATGAATACAAAGCAACTACAGATGATGAAAAAACAAGAATTGTAGGGTTGGAAAGTATTATTCCTACCCTTTATAAATATTACAAAGAAAATTATACAGTGTTATTTCTTGAAGCAAATGGTGAACCAATGAACTTATATGAAACTAACATGAAAGAAACTGGCTTGTGGAGTGATTATAATCAAGAAATTAAAGTTGTTGGAAAGTATTATAAAAATAACAATAATAATAACCCTATATGTTCATTTGATGTAGAAGAAGAAACAGCAAGGCATGAACCATGGACAGGAAGTCTAGATGATTACAATGAAAACTTAGATGCTTTCTTGTCTGGAGGTACATTTACATATAAAGACGGTACAAATAAAACATACAAATACGAAAAAGGATTTGTAAAAAAATATTATAACAAAAAATTTAAAGAAACTTTAGGAGAATATACTTATAACCTTTCTACAAAAGTAAAAGATCATGAAAATTCTTTATTAAAGAATAGAAAGAAGAGAGTTATAGTATACCAATTACAAGAATAAGGAGTATTAATTATGGGAGATAGTTTAACAACAATTATAGCAATATTTCTAGCTGCAATTCTAATGTTTGTTTTTCCACTTATGTCTTTATCTGAAAGAACAGACGACATTTCACAATTAACAGTATCAACTACAACAAATGAATTTGTAGATCAAATTAGAACTACAGGAAAACTTACTTTAGAAGACTATGAAAAATATATACAAACCATTTCAGCAACTGGAAACTCATTTGATGTAGAAATGCAAATACAACAATTAGATGAAAACCCAGGTGTAAAAACAACACAAGCAGAAGTAACCAAAATAGGTGAAAATGTATATTATAATAAATACACCAGCCAGATAGAAGAAGAATTAAATAAAAACGGAAAAATTAAATTAAAAGAAGGAGATATAGTTTCTGTAACTGTAAAAAACACTAACCAAACTATAGCTCAATTATTAAGAAACTTCTTTTATCAACTTGGCGGAAATGATTCCTCACAAATTGCTGCAAAGCATGGAGGAGTTGTATCTGTAAATGGAAGCAACTAATAATAATATTTCTGGGATTTTGTAAAGTCCCTATTAATAGGGAAGTAGAAAGTCTACTTCCTTATTTCATACTAAATAATAATTTATAAAAGCAGGAGAAATGTATGAAAATTCAATATATTGCAATAATATTTGTTATCATAGTTTTGCCAATATCAATGGTAATGTCATCATATATTAGCTCACAAATAGATACCATAACATTACAAACAGAATATGATACAAACCTAAATATTGCTACTTATGATGCAGTTATAGCTTTTCAAAAGAATACAGTAAATAATAGATACTCTAGTGTAAGCGACTCTAAAATTAGAGATATTGAAGCATCTATAAGTACTTTTTACAATTCAATATCTAATAACAAATATTTATCAAAAGAAGAAATACAAGTATATACACCAGCTTTAGTATATACATTATATGACGGATATTACATATATAGTAAATATGATAATGTATATCCAGAAAATGGCGGAAAAGTATATACTAATGTTAATGAAACTAATACAAATTATGGGTTAAAACCATATATATACTATTCTTGCCGTTATAAAGATAATTCGAGAAATTTTGTAGTAAACTATACATTGGATAATGCAATTACAATTTATGGAACTTTTAATGGAGAATACAAAACAATTTCAGGTTACTTAATAAATCCTAATAGTATACAAGGGGAGCTAAAAGGCGAACCTAAAGATTGGAAAATAACATATGATATTCATGGAAATCATAATGATAATGATACTATTACAATTAAACCAGAAGTATTAACTGAACATTTATTATTTGCAGATAAAACAGAAGGCGATTATAATTTTATAACATATAATGGACAAAAAATATATTATGACAAAAACAACTCAGCTATTTTAGATAATACATATTTTATGTATCAAAATTATGCAAAACAATATATAAATGATACTACCAATAATACAAGAGTATTACAATATTTAAAAAATAGAACGTATAAAGGAGATTTATATAGTACAAGTACAATTGAACATTACTATAATGCCAAAAAGTTTAGCGAAGAAGTTGCAGATTTAACAAATGGAATAACACAGAAAAATGCTGTTGATGAAAATGGTAATCAAATAGAATTTGTATACAATACAGGAGATGCTAATATTTTTAAAGTAAGTTCTGATAATGACCCATTAATGGATTATTCTCCATTTGACGAAAATCGCAGAAGCGTAATAAGAAAATCGGTAGAATCAAATTTAATTACAGCAATTGCAAATTATAATATATACTCAACTAATACATATGAATTCAGTATGCCAGTATTAAAGGAAACTGACTGGGATAAAATAACTAATAATGTATCAGTTATTTCATTTTTACAAGGAATACCAATTGGTCATAAATATTATAATAATTATTGTGTATTAACAAATAATAATAACGAAGAAACTATAAAAAAAGAGAACATTTATATTATAACTGAAAATGCTTCAACTAAAGCAAGGGAATATCATTTGGCGGGATGTAAGCATTTATTAGAAGAATCAACCGATAGAATAGTTGGTGCATATTCTAATATAAATTTTATAAGACAAACAGTTAGAATTGCAGAAAATGACTATATGTATTTTTATCCACAAAACATAAGTAATAATAAAATAACATCATGTTACTATTGTATGGTAAATGCGACAGACACATATACTATTGAACAGATAATTAAGGGAAGAATTACAGAGAAAGACAATGAAACAGACACTGAAAAAGAAAAGTATAATGTATCAAAAGATGGAGAAATAAATAAAAGATTCAAGAAAATTAGAGAAGAATATATAAAAGCATTGGCAAGGGAAAAACATGAATTGTATCAAGTTGAGATGGATCAAATAAATGGAACTAAGCCAGTAAATATAAATGAAGAACGTGAAGAAACAGAAGTAACACTAAGCGAAGTAGATATAATAATGCATAAAGCAAACACTAAAAAGCTAACAGCAAGTGTAACACCGTCAGGTACTAAACTTGTATGGAATAGTACTAATACAGATGTCGTAACAGTAGACAATCAAGGAAATGTAAAAGCTATTAAAGAGGGAAGAGCCACTATAGTTGTTGTTGCACAAGATGGTAGCGCTGCAAGTGCAAAATGTAATATACTTGTTGCAGATGACTCAATAACCAAAATAGCAATAGATCCAGATAATATAACAATAAATGTAGGAGAACAGCATGAAATAAAACATAAAATAGAACCGTATCATGCGACAAATAAACAATTAGCATGGACAAGTAGCAATACAGAAATTGCAACTGTAAATGCAGACGGAGTTGTTACAGGCTTAAAGGTAGGACAAGTTACTATTACAGCAACTGCACAAGATGGAACTAATGTACAGGCAAAATGCACGGTAAATGTAACACAAGATATAAAAATTAATGGATTAACATTAAGTAAAAATAATATTATAGTAGAAGAAAATGAAATATATGAATTGGAAGCAACAATTTACCCAGAAAATGCAACAAATAAAACTCTAGAGTGGAACAGTAGAAATGAAAGTATTGCTACAGTAGAAGCAAGTGGAACTACAGGAAAGGTCAAAGGAGTAGCTTTAGGAACAACAATGATAACAGTAAAAGCCACAGATGGCAGTGATAGAACAGCAAGTTGTATGGTAACAGTAGTACCTAAAAAAGTAAAAGAAATAACTATAAGCCCTACAGATGTTAAATTATATTCTGGACAAACAGTTAACCTAACTGCAACTGTAAAACCAGACAATGCATTTAATAAAAAAGTAAGATGGTATAGTATATATGAAGATATAGCAAAAGTAGATGAAAACACTGGAAAAGTAACAGCACTTACAGTAGGAGAAACCGAAATTGTAGCAATAGCTGACGATGGAAGTGGAATAAGAACTACACAATACTGTAAAGTTACGGTATTACCAAGAAAGGTAAGAGTAGATCGTAAGGAAATGACTTTATATGTTGAAAGTAGCAGGAAACTTAATGCAACTATAAGTCCAACAACACCACCAACTGGATTAGTTTGGGTTAGCAGTGATGAAGATATTGCTACAGTAAGTAAAGATGGAGTAGTTACAGCAAAATCTGCAGGAGTAGTAGAAATAATAGCTATGGCACAAGATGGAAGCTATGATGCAGATTCAATTTGTACAGTAACAGTAATTGGTTCAAATTGGAAAATAACAACTAATAATTCATCAGCTAAAGGAAAAGTTTATTACCCAGCTAGCCAAAGTAATCCAACAGTATTAGAAATAAATAGCTCAACGTCAATGGGAATACATGTATGGCTACAATGTAAACAAAAAGTTAAAGTGGGCGACGAGGTTAAAATTACCTATATGTTTACAAGAACTCCAACATATAATGACTATTATTTAGATTTTTATGTATGTGGACAAGGAGCAACAGGAGGATACTATCGAGGGGCTACTCTAGAAACTGGATATGCAAACCAAAAAAGATCATATACAGTAACTGTTCAATCAGATAGCAAGGATATAATAATTGATTTAATAAAAAGTAATACCACGAGTCCAGAGTATACTGTAAAAATGTATATTTATGAAATTTTACTAAATGGAAAAAAGATATTATAACTTCTTAAAAATGTTTAAAAAATGAAAATATGGTTACTCTAATAAAGAGGAGTAACCATATGAAAATACTAAAAAAAATTATAATAATTACCTTTTTATTAATAATATATGCTTATGTTTGCAATGTTAGTTTATTGCCCAGTAGTTATATAATAATGCAAGGCGAAAACTTACACTTGTATACATTATTAGGGTTATCATTAAAAGAAAAGGCAGACTATCAAGCATTACAAACATCAAGTAGTATAAATAATAAAAAGGTAAATGAATTAGGAAAAATAAATTTTAGTTTAAAACTATTTAATTTATTTTCAATAAAAGATGTAGATGTAAATATTATTCCAAAAACTAAAGTAGTGCCGATGGGAAATGCTATTGGTATGAAATTGTATACAGCAGGAGTTTTAGTAGTGGGCATGTCTGAGATAGAAGGTAAAAAGCCTTATGAAAACTCAGGAATAAAAGAAGGAGATAGAATTATACAAATAGACCAAAATCAAATAGATAATACAGAAGATTTGATGGAGGCTGTAAGTAAATGTAAAGGAAATGATATATCAATTAAATATGTAAGAGATGAAACAACAATTACAACAAGTATAACTCCGGTAAAAAACAGTAACAATCAATATAAAATAGGTTTATGGGTTAGAGATGCAGCAGCTGGGGTAGGAACACTTACCTTTTATGAACCAAATTCTAATATGTTTGCTACTTTGGGACATGGAATTTTGGATATAGATACGTCAGAGCTTATAAAAATTGCAAATGGAGAACTGGTAACTACTAACATTTTAAGCGTTACTAAAGGAAAAAAGGGAGAACCAGGAGAAATAAGAGGTACAATTGAAGACGGACATACTATTGGTCAAATTTCTAAAAATACTAACTTTGGGGTTTTTGGAACATTAGATAAAACACCATATTTAAAAACAAATAATGAAAATGCAATAGATGTGGCTTTAAGAGAAGAAATAAAGACAGATAAAGCACAAATAATTTGCGAATTAGAAAATGGCAAAAAAGAATATTATGATATAGAAATTCAAAAAGTATTTGCAAACAACAATAAAGATAACAAAAGTATGCTAATTAAAATTACAGATAAAAATCTATTAGAAAAAACAGGAGGAATAATTCAAGGAATGAGTGGTGCGCCAATTATACAAAATGGAAAATTTGTAGGAGCTGTTACTCATGTACTTGTAAATGACCCTACAATTGGATATGGAGTATTTGCAGATATAATGTTAAAACAAATGAAAGAAGTGGAATAAACACAAAAAGAGAGGGAACAATGAAAAAAAATATTTTGATAATATGTATTACAGTTACTATTATATTAATAATAATAGGAATGGGAATTTTAGCTTATAATTTTATTAGTTTAAATGAAAAAAAGCCAATAGAAGCTAATAGCAATATACAAGAAGTAAATAATCAAACAAATACAAGTGAACCGGAAAACAACGAAGAGATAAGTAATAATAACCAAGCATTAACACAAATAGATGAAAACATTATTAATGAAGAACCAACAACAAGACCAACTACTACAGCTAGTTACTATTACAATCAATTAGATGAATATGGAAAAATAATATATAATAAATTAAAACAAAATAAAAACGAGTTAAAAACAGGAAAGTATGTATTTGACTTTGGAACAACTTTTAATACACTTTTACATTCAGAAAATGGAGAGGAAAAACTTAATACTGCTTTTCAATCTGCTTGGAATGGATTTTCATATGATCAAAATGATTTATTTTATGTTGATATCAATAAAATGAGTTTAATAAAAGAAAACCGTACATTAGGAGGAATAACCACTTATTATGTTTCAATAGGGCCTGGAAACAATACAGATTATCTAGAAGAAAATTTTAAAACACAAGAAGAAGTACAAAAAGCACAACAATATATAGAAAATATTATAAGGCAAATAAAAGAACAAACAAAGGAAAACACTGATGTACAAAAAATAAAAAAAGTACATGACTGGCTAGTAAGTGTAATAGAATATGACAAAACAGAAGAAAACTTAAACAAATATAGCATTTATGGGGCTCTACATGATAAAAAGGCTGTATGTGAAGGATATGCAAGAAGTTTTAAATATATAATGGAGGAAATAGGAGTACCATGCGTGCTAGTGGCTGGAACTGCTCAAAACTCAGAAGGAACAACAGAAGTACATGCATGGAATTACGTGCAAATTGAACAAAATTGGTATGCAATAGATATAACATGGGATGACCCAATTGTAATAGAAAATGCACAATTAACAGAACAACAAAGGTATAAATACTTCTTAAAAGGATCAGAAGAATTCTTTAAAAATCATACAGAAAACGGAGTACTTTCTGAAAATAGTATGAAATTTACATTTCCAACATTAGCAAAAAATAATTATAATATGTAAGGAAAGTGGATTTACTATCTGTGCATTTTGCTTCACAATGTGCATAGCTGCAAGGTAACTTAACCTTGTTATATAGCAAAAATTTTTCTACATACAATAAAAAATGGTTCATTATGAACCATTTTTTGTTAACATAGGACCAATTTTTGTAACTGTTCCAGCTCCAAGAGTTAAAACAATATCATTTTTTATAGTATGGTCTTTAAGATATTTTACAATCTCATCAAAATCAGAAATATATAAAGCCTTTTTGTTATAGGTATTTTTTAATTTATCTACTAAATCTTGAGAGGAAATACCATAAACATTATCTTCCCTAGCAGCATATATATCAGTGATAATTACATTATCAAAATCAAGTAAAGCCTTAGCAAAATCATCTAATAAAGTCTTGGTTCTACTGTATGTATGTGGTTGGAATACCACCCATGATTGTCTATGATCCTTTTGACTAAGTGCATGTGCTGTTGCCATAATTTCAGTAGGATGATGACCATAATCATCATACACGCTGACACCTTGATTAAAACTACCAATATACTCAAATCTTCTGTGTGCACCAGTATATTTTACTAGTGCATTTTTTATATCTTCTCTTGAAATTCCATATTCATTGCAAACTGCAATACATGCTAAAGCATTTAAAACATTATGCATGCCAGGAACTGACAATTTTATAGTTTTGTAAAATGTATTATTATGATAAACGTCAAAAGAAGAAAAGCCATTTTTATCAAAACTAATATTTCTAGCAATAAAGTTAGCACTTTCAGTTTCTAGAGCATATGTTACTATTTTAGATTTTGCATCTTTAGCAATTTTTCTACAATTAGGGTCATCACTGTTTATTACTAATAAACCATCTTCTGGAATTAACTTAACATATGTATCAAAGGATTTTACTATATTGTCAAAAGTACCAAAGTAATCTAAATGGTCATTATCAATATTTAAAATAACTTCAGTTCTTGGAAATAACTTTAAATAGCTTTCAACATATTCACAAGCCTCAATAATAAAATATTCGCTATTACCAACTCTATAATTACCTTTAAGTTGTTTTAAATAGGCTCCTACCTGAATAGATGGGTCCTTGTGTGCTTCTAAAAAACACATAGAAATCATTGATGTAGTAGTCGTTTTTCCATGAGTACCAGAAATACAAATACTGTTATTAAAAGCCTTTGTAATTTTGCCCAAAAAAGTTCCTCTTTCAATTGTAGGAATATTTAACTCGTGAGCCTTTACAAGCTCAACATCATCTTTCCTTATAGCAGCACTATAAACTACTACATCAGCTTTAGCTAAATTTTCTAAGTCATGCCCAATAACAACGCTAATGCCATTTTCTATTAACTTTTCAGTTGTTTCAGATGATGTGGAATCTGAACCTGTAACGTGAAATCCCCAAAACTTTAAAATTTCAGCAATTCCACTCATACTAATTCCGCCGATACCAATCATATGTACATTTTTATACTTTTTTAATTCCTCTATATTTGCCAAAAAAATACACTCCTTTAAGATTATATATAAAATCTTCTCTAATATAAGAAGAAATTTTTAAATTAACAAAAATATTATATACTTTATATTATATTTTTTCAATATTTTTGTGATAATAAGTATCAAATATTAAGCAAAAAGAAAGGTATATAATATAATATGCAAAATTTTAATTTTTGTTATAAACAGAAAAATAAATAAAATTTGTAAAATAAAGAAGGAAAAACAAAAAAAGTGGCGAATAATATAAATGTACATAAGAAATGTATAAAAAAACTTGAAAGGTGGTACTTAAAAATGCAAATTACAGATGTACGTTTAAGAAAAGTAAATTCAGAAAACAGAATGAAAGCTGTTGCTTCTGTAACATTCGATAACGAATTCGTTATTCATGACATTAAAGTTATCGAAAGCCAAAATGGATTATTCATTGCTATGCCAAGCAGAAAAACTCCAAACGGAGAATTCAA
>CAKOVW010000002.1 GCA_934122125.1 uncultured Clostridia bacterium
TTCTTATCTTTTACATCTTCAATTTTAGCATATGAACTGTCTTTTTTAACAACAACATAATATTCGTCTGTTTCTTTTGCTTCTTGGAATACGTCCCCTAAAAAGCTGATAGTTGCTAACGCGTAATTTGTTACATATATATATATTCCTGAAATAAATAAAATAATTATAAAGCTCACGATTGTTAATTTGTATGTTTTATGTTTCTTTAATAAGCCTATTACCATAGCCAATGTAAATACAATTTCTGCAATTGTAAATATTGTAATAATCCAACCTGGTAGCAAGTCCATTTTTAATACAGAAATATAAAAAATTATTGTAATTACAACATAAGCAAAAGCTATTAACTTTAGAAATATGTTCAAAGTTTTATTTTCCTTTTTACTTCTTTTTTTAGTTGTCGTTTCTTCTGACTTCATTCTTTTTCCCTTAGGCATTTGTTTCCTCCCTAAAAATCTATCTTCCTATAGAATAATATTCTACTCCTACCTTTTTCATATCATTTAAATCATATATATTTCTTCCGTCATATACTAGCGGAGTTTTCATTAATTCTGCATATGTTTTTGGTTTTATAGACTTTATTTCATTCCATTCTGTAAATATAAAGCATACATTTGCATCTTTTAATGCATCTTCAGCATTGTTTACATATACAATTTGATCAGGATATTTCTTTTTAAAGTTGTCTATTCCAACTGGATCATATGCATATATTTTTGCACCTTGTTTTAATAATAATTCCACATTATCTAATGATGGTGCTTCTCTTAAATCATCTGTTCCTGGTTTAAATGTTAAACCTAAAACTGCAACTTTAAGTCCATTAAATGTAATAAGTCTATCACTTGCTTTTTTATACAATTTTGTTTTTTGTGCAGTATTTACATCAACTGCTGCTTCAACAGTTTTTAGTGTATAACCATATTGTTTTGCTAAATATTTTAAGGCCTTAGTATCTTTTGGGAAACAGCTTCCACCATAACCAATACCAGCTCTTAAAAAGTTAGCTCCTATTCTATCATCATATTTCATGCCTTCTGCAACGTCCTCTATGTTTGCACCTACTAATTCACAAAGATTTGCAATATCATTCATATATGAAATTTTTAAAGCTAAGAAATCATTTGAAGCATATTTTATCATTTCTGCACTTCTTCTATTAACAGAAACTATAGGTAAACCAAAAGGTTCATATATTTCCATCAATTTTGCTTCTGCTTCTTTGCTTTCTGTTCCTATTACAATTCTTTTTGCTTTTAAAGTATCTCTTACAGCTGTACCTTGTGCCAAAAATTCTGGATTACTTGCAACCTCTACTTTTATTTTTTTATTTGGTAAAGAATCTTTTATAAATTGTTCTACCTTATCATTTGTTCCAATTGGAACTGTAGATTTTACAACAACTAAGCAATCATGTTCAACAGATTCTGCAATTTGTCTTGAAACTGTTGCAACATAACTAAGATTTGCTGAACCATCTGGTTGCTCAGGTGTTCCAACTCCTATAAATATTGCATCAGCATTTTTATATGCACTTTTGTAATCTGTTGTATAATCAATTCTTCCTTCTTTATAATTTTTTCTCATCAATTCTTCTAAATCTTGCTCGTATATTGGTGATTTTCCGCTTTTCATCATTTCAACTTTGTTTTCATCAACATCAACACAAACTACATTGTGTCCTTTCTCTGCAAAACATACTCCTGCTACTAATCCTACATATCCTGTTCCAGCTACTGCTATTTTCATAATTTACCTCCTAAAATTAATTTATTTTATAAATATAAATCTTTATTTATTTTATACCATTTTACAAAATTTTCAATACCTTTTTTGAAAGAAGTGCTTGGATTATAGCCTATTAGTTCTTTTGCTTTTGATACATCTGCAAAAGTTCTTTCAACATCTCCTGGTTGCATAGGTAATTGATTAATTTTTGGTTCTTTTCCTAATGCTTCCCCAATTGTTTGTATCATTTCTTTTAATGTTACTGGTGAAGAATTTCCCAAATTTAAAATTTCATAAACATTTGAATTAATTTCAACATAGTTTATTGATTTTGTTATTCCATCAACAATATCATCAATATATGTATAATCTCTTGAAGTTGAACCATCTCCAAACATTGGTATTTCTTTATCTTCTAACATTAGTCTTGTAAATTTATTTATTGCTAAGTCAGGTCTTTGCTTTGGACCATATACTGTAAAAAATCTAAGCATTATAACATTAAAACCAAATAATTTATGATATACATGTGTCATAACTTCATTTGCTTTTTTGGTTGCTGCATATGGGCTAATTGCAAAATCTACTATCATATCTTCTTTAAATGGTACTGTTTTGCAGTTACCATATACACTACTAGATGATGCCATTACTAAATTAGTAATGTTATGTATTTTCATTTCTTCTAATATGTTTTGAGTTCCAACGCAGTTTACTTCCTGATACAACACTGGATTTTCAATTGATGGTCTAACACCTGCCATTGCAGCTAAATGAATAACCACATCAATTTTGTTTTCATCAAATACTTTTCTTATTTCTTGTCCATTTCTAATGTCTATTCTGTATAATTTAAAGTTATTATTTTTTTCTAATTCTTTTACATTATTTTCTTTTATACTTGGATTGTAAAAATCACAAAAGTTGTCTATTCCTATAACTTTGTTTCCTTCTTTTAATAATCTTTCTGCTAAGCTAGATCCAATAAATCCAGCAGCACCTGTAATTAAATAATTTTTCATATAACCTCCCATTTTTTATATAATTTTGTATGTTTTATTTTTTCAACTAGCTTATCATATACTTTATATACTAAAGGCAATACCGTCTTTTCTACAATAAACTTTCGTAGTAGCTCAATAATTGTACATACTACATATATAATAAGTATACTGCCAAGTGCATGTAAAATTAATGTTGGTTTATTATAAAATGAATCGCTTTTTAATATTTTCGTCCATAAAAGTGATCTTACAAATTTATTTTCATGTATTAAATACACCCCCAACGTTGCACTTGCCATAGTATTTATAACTGTACTTTGTATGTTAACATCTTTAAAATATAGTACCAGCATTACTGCACATGTTATAATTGGTAATGAATATAATGTGATAAAATAATTTATATGATTTGTAAATTTCACTTCAAAAATTAACTGTGTAGCAAATATAAGTAAATAGCTTGCTATAGCTACTACTAAACCATATTTAAATCTTTTTTCTTTACAGTATGTACTTATATATGCTCCTAATATATACAAAAATACAAATACAAATAAATCATTAATTCCTCTATTTACTTGAAATATTGTGGTAATTACTCCACATGATAGTACTCCCATAATTATTAATAGTCTTTTCAATTCTTTTTTATTTAAATTATTAAAAAGTTTATTAATATATGGACTTATTAAATATAAAACACAGTATGCAGTCATAAACCAGTAAACAGAAAATGTAGTAGGAAAACACATTTTTATAACTTCTTTAATACCAGTCCAACCATTTATAGCTATATTTATTGTTTCAAATATTACTGTATAAAATACAACTTGCAATATTAATCTTATTAGCTTTTTTAGGCTAAATTTTGATTTTACTCCAAAGTAACCGAAAATCAAAATAAATATTGCTACTCCTATTTTTCCACCAATAACTAGAAAATCTAATATAGCATTATTTAAATTTAATCCCGTTATTTTATTCCATCCTCCGTATAAGCAATAATGATGAGCTATAATCATTATCATTGCTAATATTCTTAATAGTTCAATATTTGATTTTCTGTTAAGTTTTTCCACTATTTTTTTCATTGTAGATAATCCTTCCATCCATCTGTAGCTTTAAAATGCTTATTATATTTTTTCATATCTTTTACAATACCATTTTCATCGTAAACATCAAATTTATTACTGTTAGCTATTTTTAGTTCTTCTAGTTTGTATCCATTTTCTATGTACTTTATTTTTTGGGGGTCAAATCCCATAATCTGTGCAATAGTATAATCATTATTTAATTGATTAAATCCCGCTACAATTAACCCAACTTTTTTATCACTTGGAAGTAGTGGTCCTTCTTTTTCTCCGGAGATTATCATATCACAAATATTAAATATTCTTCTTTGAGGCATATTGTTCAGTTTTCCTTGTTTATCTGTATAAATGATTAATTTATTCAGATCTAAAATTGTTCTCCATATAGTGTCATTTCCATACCATGACCCCTCCGTAAATTTCATTTTTCCTATTTTATTCAAAATAAAGAAAATACATTTTCTAAAGAACTCAATTACTCGATTGTTTCTATATGAATATTTAGAGAGCCATGAAAATATATCCTTTAAAAAATTATTTTCTGGAAATTCATCTCCATTTTTATTTGGTCCACCTGTTCTATGATGAGGCAAACATTCCTTATTTCCATTTATTCCAACAAAATTCTTCATACATGCGGTCATGCCTGCTTTTCTATGTGTTTTAGGTTTAGGCATATTTATTATTACATCTGAATTTAAAACCTCTTTTGGAATTATGTATTCATGTGTGCTTCCATTATGATGTATATTCATTAATTTCAAGTCATAATTTGTAATTGAATATTCCTTATTAAGATTATCTAATTCGCTGAAAGAGCTTTTGTTATCTAACTTTACAGTAATACATTCTATATCTTCATTTTCATTTTTTCTAAAATCCATTAGTCTTATCTTAGGATAAATTGATTTGTATAAATTAATATTATTTTCCAAATTATTTATCAACTTTAGTTTGTTGAAATCACATCCTTGTACTGGGGCATCCCCAACTATAATAGTTCCAGTACCATTTAAAGCTAATATTGTATAATCTATTACTGGTCGTATTAATGAGAAATTTGTTATCATGCAATCTATTGTACCTTTTGGATTTACATGATTAACTAAATTTGGTTTAATTAATACATTGTCGCCTTCCTTTATAAAACTTTTAAATGGATTCCAATTTGCCGTATTAATGTTTTGACTATCTAATTGCATTTCTTTTAATAATTCTCTAAAATCATCATATACTGTTTTATCACTACTAATGTTAAGATTTATGTTTTTTAATTCTTGATACTCTAAACTTGGGTTAAAATTTTCATTACTGTATGAATCTGTAGTGTTTTTTATATAAACATCATTTACCATTTTTATTACTTTTCCTTTTCAATAAGGTTTTAATCTGTTTTATTTCACTTCTGTATATAAAAATATTGCCACAACTTATCACAATAATTGCAATTATAGAAATAAATACTCCATTTTTTACAAAACTTAAATATGTACTTTCATACTCAAAAGGTAATACTCTTGAAAGCAGAAATATTAAAAATATTTCTAACAACATTAAAGAAATTTTTTTAACTACCTCTATACTACTTCTATTTAATATATTTTTTGAAGAATATATTACAAATTCTACAGTTCTAAAAATCATTGCAATCAAAGTTCCTATTGCTACTCCAACAATTCCAAGTTTTTTAACTAATATACAAGATATTACTATATTTAATATAGCTTCTATCCATGCTCCATTTTGTGTTTGTTTAAAATGTCCTGCTGATAATGCTATATTGTTATATGGAACTCTTATTGCCATTATAAGTTCTGCAAGTATCATAATATATGCAAATGTTGGTCTAATATAATTAACATCTGTTATTCCATTAGTATACACCTTTACAAAAGGTATTTCTAGAGCCATAGTACAAGCAAATAAAAATGTTACAATAGAGAAGTAGAAAAATTCGTATAATTTTAGGTTTTCATTAAGTTTTTTATTATCCCCTTTTGCCAGTAAGTTGCCAAACCAAGCATCAATTCCTCCTGAAAGTGATATTGCCAGATCCTTAATACTATTTATTACAAGCATATATACTGAGTACACAGATATTTCCATAGGATTTGAAAAAAAAGTAAGTATTGCCACATCAACAGAGTTGTGTATAATTGCTGCTATATGCTGTGAAAATCCAGCCCATTTATTTTCTAATGCATATTTAGCGTCCTTATATTTAACATTTTTTAGGTTAATATTAAATTTCCTTTTTACATATAAGTTTAATATCAATGGCGACATCACAAATATAATTGAACTAACTAGTTTTACAACTTGAATACTATAATCGTTTAATGTTAAAATAATTATAGCAACTGTATTTAATATTTTCAATACTACTTTAACAATGGAAACAACATAATTTTTCTGTTCAGCCTGAAGGTATATATTATATGTCATTCCAAAAAAATACTCAAACAATGTACTAATTGCTATAATCAGCACTAATGAAATTGTATATCCAAAACTATATTCACTGCTGTATATATTTGGAAATATAATGCATAAGATTAGTAGATAAACTATAAAAATAATAGCGATTATTCTAAAGAAATGTTCCGTAGCTTTTAATATTTTTTCTATACTTTCCTTATCACAATTAACTATTTTTTTATATAAGGCTGCTTTTACAACAGGAGCAATCCCAGCCTCCAACAGTGTAATATATCCTAAAAATTGTGTAATTGATGTAATCATTCCATTTACATTAGAACCATAAGTCGATATTATTAGTCTAGGAGCTATAAAACCACAAATTATTGTAACTATTTGCTGCAATATAGAAGCTAGTATGTTCTTAATTACATCATTATTTTTCATTGTTATTCCTTTCAGGTAATTTTATCCAACTTCCTATTGTGTAATCCCACTTTTCTGGTGTAAATTCCTCTGTACCACTGCCTGGGAAAAATGTTATTTCTCCAAAATATATTTTGCCATTTACTTCATAAAAGTCTACTCTTACAAAATTTAAATCTTTAGCTAGTTTTTCAGATAATTCTATCATTTTTTCATAATTTATTGGCTTTTTAATTTTTTCCTTAGAGCATGGATAATGTCTTTCAAAAGGCATTTGATTCCAGTCTAAATCAAAGAATGTAACTTTCAATCCTTCTTTACTTCTTCTATCTGTACAAACAAATGAACACTTTACTTTTCCATTAAAGCACATGAATTTGTAATCCTCCAAATCATCATTTTTATGGTCATCAATATATTCCTCAATAATTATTCTAGGCTTTATATTTTTATATGGCCATTCACGTCCAGAATAGAAAAAGTTCCTTTTCAAGCATCTATTTATTTTTTTTCTTGCTTCCTCCATATTCATAGTTGCTTTATCTTTACATATTACCACTCCTCCAGAATCATGTGTACATTTAATTACAAACTGATTTGGAAGCACCGAAAAGTCAATTTCTTCGAATTTAGAATATACTCCTAAAGTAGGAATTATATATTGCTCTCCTATTATATTAGCGACATATTTTTTTGCTTCATATTTGTCTACCATAGATGTATATATTGGTTTTCTGTCATATAACTTAAGCCATTGTAATTTTTCATTAAATGTTTGTGGATTATTTAAGTTTACTTTTTTATTCATAATACATCTATACATTAATTTAATATACATTTTATCTGGCATCCAGTCAAAAAAATGTCTTCTTGATAATGCTCTAAATATTCTTTCTATCATTATTTCCTCCAATAATTTTTATAAAATATTTTAAATACTCACCATAAATTTTATCAACAGAGTGAGTTTCATTTATCTTTTTACAGTTTTCAGATATGCGTTCTCTTAATTGCTCATCAGATAATAAAATTCGTACCTTTTGTGTTATACTATTTATATCATCAACAGGCACTAAGTATCCGTCAATTCCATCTCTTATAAGTTCTGCTGGTCCCATATCACAATTTGTAGAAACACAAGGTATTCCAAGTGCCATTGCTTCCATTAGTGCATTTGGCATTCCTTCATATCTAGATGTAAGTAAAAACACTTTAGACTTTGCCACTTCAAAAATAGCATTTTCTAGGCTACCCGGTAAAAGAATATTATTTTGCATATTTAAGTCTTCAATCAGTTTTTCCAATTCTTTTCGTTGAGAACCCTCTCCATATATTATTAATTTATACTCTGGTCTTTCTTTGAATATTGGAGCACATGCCTTTATCATAATATCATGTGCCTTTTGGTATTCAAGTCTGCCCATTGTGGTTATAGTATTTTCTGTCATTACTTTTGAACTTTCAACTTTTGTTAATAAAGGATTGCTTATTGCATTATGTATGACACATCCCATTCTTTGTACTTTTTTTGAAAAACACTCTTTAGCTCTTTCAGTTTGAAAAATAAAACCATCTGAGCATCTACTTGAAATATTATTTAATAGTCTTTTTATTCCTTTAATTCGATTTGGATTTCCTCTTTCTGATGAGATAAGTTTAATTCTATTTTTTCCAAATATTTTATAAACTAAAGCATACAGATTTATATTCCAAAACATTGTGAATACCAAATCTGGTTTTATTTCATCTAAAATATTAAACATAAATTTAATTCTTTGTCTAATTCCCTTTATTCTATTCAAGTTCATATTGCCTTTATTTTTTATAAAGTTTATCTTACTATCTAAGGTATAACTCGATTCTTCATTTGCAAAACTAATCAAATAAGTATCTACATTATGGTTTGAAAGATAAGAAGCTAATGTTGTAGCTACTCTTTCTGCCCCTCCTATGTGCAATGTTCCCATTAAAATTGCAATTTTCATTTTTTTCTCCTAAAATATAGTTTTGTATTGGCAGTATTCAATTAAATTAGTCGTTGTATAACAAAAATATAGTATCAAAACTACATACATTGTAATTTCTACTGCCATCTTTATTTTTTTGTTTTCAAAAGTTTCTATTATATTTGGTATAAGTACTATCATTGCTATTGAATAATACATTACTGCTCTATGAGCCAGGCTAAATACTGGTGCAATACTTTGAATTAGTCCTGCCATAAAAATAGAATTAATGCATATTTGATTATTTTTGTCTTGCTCTAATAATTTGTCCTGTCGGTAATAAGCAAAAATTGCTAGTCCTACTAACAATATTAGCATTTTTATTCCTTGTCCAGATGCAGCTTCTAAAGTAGATGGTTTATAGATGTATTCAAATATCAAGTTTAATAAATACTTTCCACTTACAGCTATTATTGCTATTGCACTCAAGTATATTATTAAGTATTTTTTACTAATTTTTATATTGGCTATAAAATACATTGGTAAAAATATAAGTGCAGTTTTATGGAATAGTGCAGCCAGTATAACTAGAATTAAGAACTTATATACCTTTCTCTCTTTTATATATTTTATAGAAAATAGTAATATTGACATAGCAATAGACTGCCTTAATATACCAAATAAAAATCCGTAATAGTTAAATGTTACAAAAATTAATATAGAACTTATATAATTTTTTGAGTTATCTTTTATATAATAGTATATACCAGCTATTGATACTACTGATGTTACAGCCAAGTAGAATGAATAATTATTAAATATCATCGAGATTATTTTATTATAATATTTAAAAACTAGTTCATGTCTTTGAAAAGTTAATAATTCTATAAAACTTTTTTCGTGAGCATATTCAAATATGTCCTCATAGTTTTTATAGTCCACTCCTACTTCAGGTGCCCTAATAACTAAAAATATAGTTAAAATTACAAAAATAATATTTATATATTTTTTACTTTGTTTCAAATTATCAAAATACTTTAATTTATTAAATACTATTGTCAATATTGTCAATAGCACTAGTAAAATCATGTAATAATTCATTTATTTAAGCCCACCCTTTGTATATAAGTTATCCATTTGTTTATTATAATGTTACTATTTAGCTCTTTCGATATTTCATTAGCATTGTTTCCAATTTTTTTACTTAATTCTTTATCATTCAATACTTCATTTATCTTTTCAACTAATTCTTCTTCATTTTTTACGCTAGTTAATAGACCATTGTGTCCATTTTTAATTAGAAATTTTGGTCCACCACATGGACAATCTGTTGATATACATGGTAATCCAAGAGCCATCGCCTCCATCAATGCATTAGGCATTCCTTCATAGTCTGAGCTTAATACAAATAGTGATGATTTATATATTTTTTCTTTTATATTGTCTGTTTCGCCTGGAAGAAAAACTCTACTTTCAAGATGTAGTTCTTGTATTTGTTCCTCGAGTTGCTTTCTTAATTCTCCTTCGCCATATATAACTAATTTATAATCTTCAAATTTTTTGTCTAATTTTGAAAAAGCGCTTATTAGCATTTTTTGATTTTTTTGTTCTGTTAGTCGTCCAACTGAAACAATAATCTTTTCTCTTTCACCATCATATGGTTCTTGAATAAATTCATCATTTATTGGATTTGGTATAATTACTGACTTGTCCTTAATTTTTTTGCAAAAATAATCTCTTGCCTCTTCTGTTTGAAATATAAATCCATCTGCTTTTGGATATAAAATTTTCATTATAATATTATTAATTTTTGATTTATACTCAACTTTTGGATCATTCCTTACAGATATAATTACTTTTTTTCTTCTAATCATGTTTACAAGCATTAATCTATAAGTAGGTTCTGGCAATAATGAAACAATAATATCTGGATTTTCCTGTTTTACAATATTATTTAATCTATGTATTCTCATAAAATTCTTCTTTAAAAAATTACGTTTTTTTTCATCACAATCCAATGTATAATACTTAATTTTTGGATCTATTTCATACATTGATTTTCCATATTTTGTTACACATATAACTATTTCATTATTTTTTATCATATCATTGCTTAAATTAGCTATTACTCTTTCAGCCCCGCCTTTTGTCATGCTTCCCAAATTAAACATTACTTTCATTTTTTATTCACTACTTTCTTAATGTAAAGTACAATTTGCTTAACAGCTTGTCTACTATATTCTTCTTTCTTTTTTTTAGTTTTATTTCATTAGCATCTATGAATTTTTTTTCATTTTTATTTATAAACTCCTCTAGCTGTATAAAATCATCTTCATTCATTTCGTTTGGATGATAGCAAAAAGTAACTATTTTAAATGGTAACTTTCTACATTTACCACTTTGTTGTGGAATAAAATAAATTTCATCTTCATAGTAAACATTATTTGCTACCGTATCACTAATAATTTTTATATTGGTTTCACTTTTTAATGCCTCAATTGTATTTTTGTCAAAAGTGTGAGATGGTGCAAAAAAAACAGTTGGCTTTAATCCGCATTTCTTCCATCTTTTTTATTCCTAAGTACATTTTTTCTTTTTGTTTTTCTAGCTCTAGTCCTGCAAATTCTGATCTTTTTTGTACTGGGTTTATTCCACCATCGCAAGTTACATATACATGATTATATCCGTGCATTGCAATAGTCCATTTTTTACTTTGCCAAGAGATAGCTTTAATCCAGAAATCTTTGTCTAAGTCATATCTTTTAGTCAAGCTCTCGTCTTCATTATTTGGTATTATCCCTACTATTGGTTTGATTTTGTACTTATCTAATATTTTTTCAACTTTATTCCATTTTTCAACATCCATATATTCTGATGCATCATCTAATCGAATTAAGTACATTTTTTTCACCTGCCATTATTCTTTCATAAATTTCTTCTAATATTTTTGTGTTTTCTTTTATATCATATCCAGACTTTTTAACAATTTGATTGTATTCACATCTTTTCGCATTTTCTTTTAGCATTTTGATAGCATGTTCTGCCCAAATCATTTCAGAGTTTTTCAATGCTTCCTTTTCTACTAAATTTGTTATACATACTTCATTAGTTATATTATCTGTTATTAAACACTTTAATCCTGTTGCTTGTGCTTCTACCAATGTTACAGGAAATCCTTCGTATATAGATGGCATTATGAATATATCCATTGCTTGCATTATTTCATACACATTTTTTTGATTGCCTGTAAATATAACCTGGTTCTCAATTCCTAATAGTTTTACTTTTTCTTCTATTTTCTTTCTTAATTCTCCATCCCCAACTAATAGTAATTTTGATTTTTCTTCTTTCTTTAATATTTCACTGTAAATATCTATAAGGAACTCATGATTTTTTACTGTAAAAAATCTTCCAACATGTCCTATTACAATTTCGTCATCTTTAATTTTATATTCATTTTTTATTTTGTTTCTAATTTCATTGTTAAAAAGAAATTTACCTGTATCTATTGAGTTTTTAAATACATAGGCTTTATTTGAATTAGCAACCTTTTCGCCATATAACCAAATATTAGCCGTTTTAGAACATCCCATGCAGTAGTCCGCTACATTTCTTAAATTGTATTGCAAAATTGTTTTTACAATAGCTTTTAAACCTTTACCTGAAGAAGTGCTATGGCTATGAGCAATTGTAGTTAGTCCCATTTTCTTTGCAATTTTAAAATATATTGATGCTGTACTTCTAACATGGCTATGAATTATTTTATACTCTGGATGTTGTTTTAAAAAGTCTTTCCATGCTTTTTTATACTTAAAGTGATTGTATATTTTATATTCAGGTAATGTATAAATTTTTCCACCTAGCTTTTCTATTTCATCTTTATAAAACAACTCATCTTTCTTAAAAATAACAAAGTCAAACTGTATTTTAGACTTATCCAGATTTCTATATAATTGCATAATCATTGACTGAGATCCACCGTTATTTAAACTTCCAATAACTTGTAGTACTCTTATCTTTTCTTTCATAGCTTAATTCCTTCTAATTATTTCTTCCTTTTTGTGCTCATTGACATTATTTATTAAAGTATCATTTTCCACAGCTTCGTTTATTACAACATTTGCTCCAACAACGTTTTTATTTCCTATCTTCGATTTACTTAAAAGCGTTACATTGCTTCCAAACCAATTGCCATTTCCAATATATATTTCTCTATCTTTATATGATTTCCTTATATTTACACTATTATCATTAAAAATATGGCTATGATCATATATCTTTACATTTTCACCAAATAAATTATCATTTCCTATTTTTATTTTTTTATGGCAATTAATTGAACAATAATTGTTAAAAAAGTTGTTATCTCCTATCTCTAAATACCCATTTTTTGATATATTAATTATTAGTTTTTTTCTAAAACTAATTTTTTTCCCAATTTTTATCCTTTTTCCATATTTTAATTTCCAATATAAAATTTTTATTTTCATTGTTAAAAATTTTATTATATTCTCTAAAAAATTACAAATAGTATACATTATTGTTTTTCTATCTCCTCTATATATGCATTAGTAACTATTTTTCTGTCAAATTCATTTTCTACTTTTCTTCTACCAGCTAGTCCCATTTCTTTTTTTGCATCATATGGTAAGTTAAGAAACTTCTCAATTTTTTCTATTAAATCCTCAGAATCTTTCTCTTTTACAATATATCCATTTATTCCATCTTCAACAATTTCTCTGCATCCAGCTCTATTAGTTGTAATAATTGGTCTGCAAGATGCTCCTGCTTCTAGTAAAACGTTTGACATTCCTTCTGGATAATATGTTGGATGAATTACACATGATGCTTTTTCCATAAATTGTATTATATTATCTTGTCTTCCATGGTATTCAATAATATTTTTGTTTTGTAGTTCATTTAACTTTTCTTCATATTCTTGCTCGCAAAATCCCAAAATATGAAATTTAGTATTTTTATACTTTTCTCTTATATATTTTGCTGCATCAAGATATTGATCAATTCCTTTTTCTTTCATTATTCTACTAATAAACAAGAATTCAATATCTGCATCTTCTTTTGGATATTCTAAAGGCTTAAATTTTTCTAAATTAACACCTGAACCTGGTATTAATTTTAACTTTCCTTTTGCAATACTATGTTTTTTTAAAAAATCCAAATTTTCTTGGTTTTGTGCAAAACAACGATGAACTTTTTTTAACCCTATCCTATGTAATATTATAGCTATTTTTTGTAACATACCTTTATTTTCTAAAGCTGTTCCCAAACCTGTAATGTTAGCTATTTGTTTGGTCTTTGTTTTTCTGCAAGCTAAGCCTCCATATACATTTGGTTTTATTGTATATGTCAAAACAAAATCCGGTTTTATTTCTTTAATGATTTTTATATATTTTTTTATTACCTTTATGTCTTTAAATGGATTTAATCCATGCCTTTCCATTTCGACGTTTATAAACTTACAACCTTTTTCTTCAAAGATTTTTTTACTTTCACTTTCCGGAAAAGACACATACACTTCATGTCCCCTTTTTAGCAATTCATCAATTAATTCTTGTCTAAAGTATAGTAGTGTAACATCCATATTAGCTAACAATAATATTCTTTTACTTGTTTTTATATTGCTCAACTTCTTTTTCTATTCCTTCCTCAAAATTTATGGTTGTATATCCAAAGTCTTTCCTTGCTTCTTCATTGCTGAATACTCTAGATTCATCCATTCTTAATACCTTTTCTACAATATTCATTTTTCCAAATGTTATAAACTTTAAAAAATAAGCTACCGCAACACTTAACCATAATGGTATTGGTACAAATATAGTCTTTTTATTTAAATATTTCAGAATTAATTTAAGCATATTTTTTATTGTAATTGGCTTTTCACCTGACAAGTTATAGCTTTTATTTACTGTATTCTCTGGATTTACTAATACTTGATAATATGCTCTTCCTAAATCTCTAGCATTTACTGGTTGTATTTCTGCCTTTCCTCCTGCAATCATAGGATATATTCTCATTTTGTCCATCATTTTTATAAATTTACTAATATTATGATCGCACATATCTCCATATATCATTGTTGGTCTTAATATAGTAATATCTATTTTATTTTTGGCTTTATTAATAATTTCTGCTTCAATTCTCTTATATTCACTTGAAGCCATTTTGTATTTTGAATATATTCCAGTTGTATGTACAAAAATAATTCTCTTAACACCATTTTTTAGTGCACTCTCCAATATATCTTCTGAATAATGAATATTATATATTTCTAAAATAGTATCTACATTTTTACATGCCTTGTCCAAAGTTTGTTTGTCGTTCAAGTTTCCTATTATTACTTCATAGTTCAATCCTGTATCTTTTAAGTTTTTTTCACTTTCTTCATTTCTTATAATGCATCTTATTTTATCTTTATAGTTATTTTTCACCAGTTCTTCAATGAAATATTTGCCTGTATGTCCTGTTATTCCTGTTACTAATAGCATATTGCCTCCTATTTTCTTTTTCCTTCAACTACTCCGTCATGTTTAAAAACTTTTAATATAGTCTTAAAGAATATTTTGACATCAAACCAAAATGAAATCTTTTCTGTGTACTCTCCATCAAATTTTGCTTTTACTGGTATTTCTAATTCATCTCTTCCATTAACTTGTGCAAGTCCGTGTTAATCCTGGTCTAATATTATTAGCCCCATATTTATCTCTTTCTTCTATTAAGTCATATTGATTCCATAATGCTGGTCTTGGTCCTATAATACTCATATCACCTTTTACTATATTTAGTATATGTGGTAGCTCGTCTAGACTTGTTTTTCTTAAAAAGCCACCTATTTTAGTAATATAGCTCTCTGCATTATCAAGCATATGAGTAGGCATATCTTTAGGTGCATCTGTTCTCATAGTTCTAAATTTGTATATCATAAAATATTTTTTATTTTTACCCACTCTTTTTTGTCTAAAAAATATTGGTCCTTTAGATTCTACCTTTATACATATTCCAATAATAATTCCTGGTATAATTAATATTATAAGAGCTAATATTGATAGTATTAAATCTAATGTTCTCTTTATTATAAGATATATCTTTTTCTTCATTATTATTTCCTCTTATTTAAATTATTTACTTCTTCTGGTTCCTTGTATGTAGGTACTACTTCTTTCATGACTTTTTTTACTTCTTCTTTAGAATACTCATCATTATATTCTAAATTTCTCAATAAAGTTAATTTGTTTTCAAGTTCTTCCATTTCCATATGCATTGGTCTACTTATAAATATCTTGTCATGTTTAGTTGATGTTAATCCTTCTTCAGACATCAATATTTCCTCATACAACTTTTCTCCTGGTCTTAACCCTGTAATTTCTATTGGTATATCTACATTTGGTTCATATCCTAATAATTTTATTAAACTAACTGCCAAATCATATATTTTTACAGGTTCTCCCATATCCAGTACAAATATCTCGCCACCTTTTGCATATGTAACTGCTTGTAGTATAAGTTGTACTGCTTCTGGTATTGTCATAAAAAATCTTGTAATATCTTTGTGTGTTACTGTAACTGGTCCGCCTCTTTCAATCTGTTTTTTAAATAGTGGTATAACTGAGCCATTACTTCCTAGTACATTTCCGAATCTAACTGCTACATATTCTGTTTTGCTTACTTTGTTTTTAGCTTGTACTATCATTTCACAAACTCTTTTGCTTGCTCCCATTATGTTTGTTGGGTTTACAGCTTTGTCTGTTGATATTAATACAAATTTTTCTACTCCATATTCATCTGCACAATTTACTACATTGTATGTTCCAAACACATTATTTTTTATTGCTTCTAATGGGCTTATCTCCATTAGTGGTACATGCTTATGTGATGCTGCATGGAATACTATTTCTGGTTTATATGTTTCAAATACATTATTTAACCTTGCTTTATCTCTAACACTTGCAACAATTGCCTCTAGATTAAGTTTTGGATATTCTGCTCTTAGCTCCATTTCTATATCATACAAATTGTTTTCATATATGTCTACTATTACTAGCTTTTTAGGTTCATATTTTATAATTTGTCTGCATAGTTCTGAACCTATTGAGCCTCCACCACCTGTAACTAATACTGTTTTGTTTTTTATTAATGAATTTATGTTTTTATTGTCTAAATGTACTGTTTCTCTTCCTAGTAAATCTTCTATTTGTACATCTCTTAAACTGTTTATAGCTCCTTGTTTTGTAATTACCTCTTCTGTTGTTGGTAGTACTCTAGTTTTTGCTCCTGTTTCTTGACAAATTTCTAGTATTTTTCTTCTTGAAATTGCATCTATTTTATTTATTGCAAAAAATATTAATTCAACATTTTTCTCCTTGGCTATTTTAGGAATGTCATACCTTGTTCCTAATACTTTAACGCCTAATATATAGTGATTAATTTTGCTTATATCATCATCTATAATTCCTACAATGTTATATTTATCTCTCATGTTGTTTTTTATTGCTATAATTATTTCTCTTGCGCCCATTCCAGCACCAATTATAAGGAGATTATTTGCTTTGTTGTCTTGATTTTTGTTCATCTTTTCATATTTTGACATTTTTCTACTTAGAATTGATCTTCCTGCTAATCTATACATAACAAAAGTACCAGCAATTAATATTCCTGATAATATGTTTATTTTTAAATTTGTATATTCTAAATTGAATGCCTTATCTATTAATGACAAAACTATCATAGATAGAAATGCACTAGTTATATATTTTATATAATCTTTTCCCACTTCATATCTCATCATATTTTGATACATATGAAATATGTTTAAAAATACCTGATAAACAATAACTACTATTAACATTTGTATAGCAAATGTTTTTATATTATCTATGTGTACATTTAAGAATAGCATGGACATTGCATAACATCCAATAATAATTGCAATATCTATTAAAATTAAAAGAATATTTTTATTCTTTTTGATTAGTTCTTTCATTATTATTTCCCCTTAGACATTTAAACTTAATAAGTTTTATAATCTTTTATAATTTTATACTATTACTACCTAAAAAGCAACCTTTTTTTGACAAATTTCTAGCTTTTATTGCACTAAAAATATACTCACAAGAATAGTGAGTATATTTTTAGTTGTTATTTATTTTTTATTATATAATTCCATGAGTCTTTACACATTTCTTCTAGACTTTTCTCTGCTTGCCAACCTAGCTCTTGTTTTGCTTTTGTTGGATTTGCGTAACATGTTGCTATATCTCCTGCTCTTCTTTCAACAATTTTATATTTTACTTTTTTTCCTGTTGCTTTTTCAAATGCTTTTACTACATCTAATACGCTATATCCTTTTCCTGTTCCCAAATTATAAACATATAGTCCTTTTTGTTCTTTTTCTAATTTTGCTAAAGCATTTACATGTCCTTTTGCTAAATCTACTACATGTATATAATCTCTAACCCCAGTTCCATCCGGTGTATTGTAGTCATTGCCAAATACTGATAATTGTTCTAATTGCCCACTTGCAACTCTTACTATATATGGCATTAAGTTATTTGGTATACCATTTGGTTCTTCTCCTATTAATCCACTTTCATGTGAACCAACTGGGTTAAAATATCTTAATATGCATATGTCCCAACTATTATCTGATTTATATATATCCTCTAATATTTTTTCTATAAATAATTTAGTTGTTCCATAAGGATTTGTTGTTCCCCCAACTTTACATTCTTCTGTTATTGGAATTACTTCTGGCTCACCATATACTGTTGCTGATGAACTAAATATAAATTTTTTGCAATTGTATTTTCTCATTACATCTAATAGAGTTAATGCTCCACATATGTTATTTGTGTAATATTCTATTGGTTTTTTTACTGATTCTCCTACTGATTTGAAACCTGCAAAATTTATTACCGCTTCAATATCATTTTCTTGAAATACCTTTTCTAGTTCTTCCCTATTCATATAGTCTAATTCATAAAATCTAAAATCTTTTCCTGTTATTTGTTTTATTTTATCTAATACTTCTGGTTTACTGTTAGAAAAGTTATCAAGTATAATAATTTTCTTTCCTTTATTTAATAGTTCTACTGCTGTGTGGCTGCCAATATATCCAGCCCCTCCTGGTAACAAAATTGCCATATTAGTTTTCCTCCCTTTTACTTATGATAATTTCTTTTACTTTTTCTTCTACTTGTCCAATTGTTAAGTGTGTTGTGTCTATTACAATTGCATCTTCTGCAATTTTTAGTGCCCCTACTGGTTTATTCATATCATTATAATCTCTTAGTTTTATAGCTTCTAAGACTTCTTCATAAGTCATATTAAGTCCTTTTTCTTGATTTTCCTTAAATCTTCTTTTGGCTCTTTCTTCTACATTTGCATCTAAATATATTTTTACATTTGCATTTGGAAATACTACTGTTGTAATATCTCTTCCTTCCATTATTACATCTGCATTTTGTGCCATTTTTCTTTGCAAGTCTACCATTAATTCTCTTACTTCAGGTATTGATGATACAGGAGAAACAAAAGCTGATACTTCTTTATTTCTAATTTCTTTGCTTACATTTTCTCCATTTAAATATATTTGTTGTTGTTCATTTTCGTTTTTCATTTCTATGTCAATATCTTTTGCAATCTGTATAATTTTTTGTTTTTCTTCAATGTTTGTTATGCCTTTTCTTATTGCCTGTAACGTAACACACCTATACATTGCTCCTGTATCTATATTTACAAGTCCTAATTCCTTTGATATTAGTTTTGCTATTGTTCCTTTTCCTGTTCCTGCAGGTCCATCAATTGCTACTATAAATGGCATAATTATTCCTCCAAAATTATTCTTCCTTTTTCTCTGGTACATATATAGCTTTTGCTACAATTGTAACGTCTTGCACAGTCATAGTTGTTAACTTTTCAATTTCTTTTCTAATTTTATCTTTAAACTCCCTTAATGCTGTTAATATATTTGCTCCAAATACTATAGACACTTCCATATATATATTAGGTCCTTCAGGAGTGCTTTCTACTCTTGTTTTTAGCACTTTATGTATTGCATCCGAACGAGTTGCTAAGTATTCTGCTATTTGTCTAAACACAGAATCTGAAATTGTAAAGTTTCCTAAATAGCTAAATGTTGGTCTTATTATAGATTTTTCTGCTATATATGGGGCTTTGTCTTTTCCTTTAAATTTAAATATTTGAAGTGGATCTAATATATAACCAGAAAAGTCTTTTTTTATTTCAAAAGTTGGTACTGGAATTACATGTTTTCCTTGTGTTGTACGTATTCTCCTTGCTTCTTCCATTTCAGCTTCTGTTGCAACATCTTGAATATATATTCTTTTGCTAACTTTAGGTAATCCTAAGTTTTCGGTTATTTTATCTATCATTCCATCAGAAGTACCCAAAATCAATATAGATTCAGGTTTATACTTTCTTATTGCTTTTTTCATTTCGCTTCTGTCTTTTTCGTTTATAAATATTGCTTTTTTTACAGTTTCAACTTTTGTTGGTGCTTTTTTTGCTGATGTTCCTGCAACAACGTTGTTCTCACAAACAAGTAATCCATCATCTATAATGTATTTTACATTATTTTCCTTTGCCACCATTTGTGCTCTGTAGCTTTTTCCTGTTCCTGATGGTCCAACAAATGAATATACTTTTATATCCTCACTCGGATTTGAGTTATTAAATAATAATTGCAATTGCTTTTCTCCTTTAATTATCTTTTTCAATTAAACAAATAGAATAATTATATCCATGATATTCTGTATAAAAAATATTTTGTTTTATAAGATTTATTTTCTCTCCATATTTTTCTTTAAATTCTTCATATATGCTATAGTCATCTGAATTTATAATCCATATTCTACCTTTATAATTTTCTAAATCTCCAATATTATTTGTATAAATCATATCTTTACCAAACGCTCTATATGCTGGTTCTACATTCCAATTTTCGTAATCATAAAAACAATTTGGTGTTTCTGTAAACTGCATACTTACAACAAAGCCGCTTCCTCTATTTCCAAACAATATCATATCTCCTTGTTGCAAATCTTGTTTTACATATTCTAATGGTAGTTTGTTATTTTCTGCATAATTCATTTTAGATACATTTAAGTTTGCCCATACTGCTACTAAAAATGTAATGGTACAAACTATTATTGTTAGAACTTTGTATTTGCCTTTTGCCATAAAGAAAGCCATAAAAAACATAAATAGTCCTGTTAGGTTTAAGAAATAACGTGCATATAATATTGGTGCCTTTATAGATATTACAAACATTGTTGCAAATATTATTAAGTAAACCCCTATTGCTAATTTTCCTGCTAGTTTTTCATCTTTACTTGTTACCGCACAATAAATACAATATGCTAATAATATTACTCCCAATACTATTGCTGCCCATTGTGGAACAACCATTATATCTAAATTTCCTGTGAATTGAAAGCAGAATATTTGTAATAATACTTCAACTGATGGTTTTGGAATCCAATAACCTTTTGATACACCAAATATTTGCTTTACTAAACAATACAGCCATGGTATATATAGTATTATTTGGGTAATAGCTGAAATAGTAAAATATTTTAGTTCCTTTGTATAGTTTTTTTGTTTTAATCCTTTTTTTAATAGGTATATGAATAATATTAAATTTATTACTCCTGCTGTTGCTAAAGCATAGTAATGTGTATATGCTGATGCTAAACTAAATATAGCAAATATAATCCAATTTTTTGGAATAGAATTTTTGTAAATTCTGTATGCATATATTGCCATTAATGTTACAAACAACATTCCCCATGTATACATTCTAATTTCACTAGAATACACTGAGGCTATTGGTAAAAATAATGCAAAAAACGAAAATAATATTCCTACCTTTTCTCCAAAGTCCTTTTTTATATGTGTGTACCCTAATATTCCTAATATTGCAAGTGGTATCATTGACACAAACCTATATAAATATATATTAGAGCCAAATATTATATATACCAAATGTAATATCCAATAATATAATATTGGATGAACATCATTACTTCCAATTTGCCAAATATCTATAAAACTTTTATTAGCCATTCCAACAGAATAGCTTTCATCAAACCATATGTTGTTATGAAATACTGGTATTGTTACAAATATTATTCCTAATATAATTATTGCAATATGTAAATATTTTGTTTTCTTCATTTTATTTTTTCTCCTTTTGGTACAAATTATATCACTCTTACATTTTGTTGTCTACACTATTTCTTGTCGTTTGTCACATCTCCGTTACCGCTTACTGGTATTGTATCTCCTAAATAAGTTGGCTCTGGTTTTATTATACATTTAAAGAAATCCTTATCTCTTGCTAAGATTTCTCTTAATTCTCTTATAGTTTGACCTCTATATGTTCTTGGATCTGATGCTACTCCGTATGCTTCTATTCCTAGTTTTTCGGCTACATATAAAGCTCTATATAAATGATATTTTTGTGTAACAATTATTATTTTTTGAGCTTTAAAAATCTCTTTTGCACGATATAAGCTATCATAAGTAGAAAATCCTGCATGGTCCATAAATATGTCTTCTGATTTTACACCTTTTTCAATTGCAAAATCTTTCATAACGTTTACTTCGTCATATTCTTCTTTTCCATGGTCGCCACTCATTATTATTTTTGAAGAACTTTGATTATTATATAGTGCAATTCCTTGTAATAGTCTATCTTCTAGCATCGGGCTTGGCTTGTCTCCCCATATTCCAGCACCTAATACTAAAATGCAATCTATGTCTTTTATTCCTTTTGCTTGTTCTTCTGTAATTATTTTGACTTTTGTTTTATTTACTACATAGAAGTTTATTGACAATAGTGTTATTCCAATAAGCACACATAGTACTAATATTATAATTATTAAAATTTTAAGCATATTCTTCTCCTTTTGTTTTTCCATAGTTCTACCTCTCTTTTACTACTTTATAAACTGTTTTTTATTCTACTTTTTATTTGGTCTAGTAATTCTTGATTTCTTACTGTAAGTCACCTGAAAAACGGCAAGAAAAGTTTAACCTTTCTTGCCGTATTTATTAGCTTTGAACTTTTTCAGTTTCTGTTTCTGCTACTTCGTTAATAGCAATTTTTCTAACGTGTTCAATTTTTTCCCATGTAGTATCACGTTTAAATAAACATTTAAAGTTTATAGCAATCCATGAACCTAAGAATAATGGATAACATAGTAGTCCTTTTATCATAGGTTTTATTGGTCTTTTATCTAATAGCATTATTAGTACTGCTGTTCCAATTGGTAATAAGAAAGTTGGTATTACATATCTTAGCATATTCATAACTAAGTCAACGCTTGTCATTCCATTTCCTGCATACATAATAATATTTATTAGTAGTAATACAAGAGTAAGTACAAACATTGGTATACTTCCTATAATATACAAAAATCCATCAAAATTCATTATTGTTTTATGTTCTTTAACTGCTAGTGCTAATGGTTTTGTATATTCTTTTATACATTGTATATGTCCAACTGTCCATCTTGACCTTTGTTTCCAGCTTTGTTTAAATCCTAAAGGTTGTTCATCATAAACTACCGCGTCTACAGCCCAGCCTAATTTTTTACCTTTTATTATTCTTTTTAATGAAAATTCAATATCTTCTGTTAGAGTTTTTGTAACCCATCCTTCTGGTTTTATTACATCAAATCTAACCATAAAACCTGTACCATTGATTAATGGTGAAAGTCCTACATTGTATCTAGCCAAATGATAAAAACGGTTCATTGTCCAGTAGAATATTGCATATCCTGCTGTAATCCAGTTGTCTGTTGGGTTTTTAATATCTCTGTATCCTTGAACAACATCTTCACCTTGACAAAGTTTTTTATTCATATTTTTAATAAAATTCTTGTCAACAATATTGTCTGCATCAAATATACAAAAAGCATCATATGGTGCGTTTTCATCAATTTTTTGTCTTAAAAACCAATTTAGTGCATATCCTTTTGTCTTTTTACTTGGGTCAAATCTTTCATATACAATTGCTCCTGCTGCTCTTGCAACATCTGCTGTTCTATCTGTGCAGTTATCTGCAATTACATATATGTCTAATAACTCTTTTGGATAGTCTTGTTTTTTTAAACTTTCTATTAATTCTGTTACTACATTTTCTTCGTTATGGGCTGGAATAATTGCCATAAAACGATGATTTTTGTTTACAAGCATTGGTTTATCTTTTAGTTTTACAAGTGAGCACACGCTAATTGCTAATTGATAAAACCAAAATACAGTTATAATCCATACTAATGCTTGTTGAACAATATATAGGTATTCCATGATTTTCTCCTTTTTTTAATTTCTAAACTTATTATATACATATTGTTAAAATAATTCAACTGTTTTAATTAAATCTTAATATTTATTCTTTTTCTTCACTGTTTCCAGCTTCTAAGTCTTTCATATTTAAGTTGATTCTTCCTTGGTTGTCAATTTCAGAAACTTTAACAGTTACCTCATCTCCAACACTTAAAACATCTTCAACTTTTTCTACTCTTTTGCTTGATATTTTAGAAATGTGTAATAGACCTTCATTGCCTCCGCCAATATCAACAAATGCTCCAAATGGCATAATTCTTGTTACTTTTCCGTCATAAATTCCACCAACTTCAATAATTTTAGCAATATCTAAAATCATATCCATAGCTTTTTTAGCACTTTCAGAATCTTTAGAATATACACATACTTTTCCATCATCATTTATGTCTATCTTAACTCCTGTTTCATCAATGATTTTATTAATCATTTTTCCTCCAGGTCCTATAACATCTTTTATTTTATCTGTGCATATATTTGCCATCATAATTTTTGGTGCATATTTAGAAACTTCTTCTCTTGGCTTGCTAATAACTGGTAACATTATATTATCTAAAATATAATCTCTTGCAACTTTTGTTCTTTCAAAAGCCTCTTTTATTATATCATATGTTAGTCCGTCTATTTTAATGTCAACTTGTATAGCAGTAATTCCATCTTTTGTTCCGCCAACTTTAAAGTCCATATCTCCAAAGAAATCTTCAATTCCTTGAATATCTGTAAGCATAATGTATCTGTTTGGATCGTTTTTATCGGTAACTAATCCTGTTGAAATACCTGCTACTGGCTTTTTAATTGGAACACCTGCATCCATTAATGCTAATGTGCTTCCACAAATACTTGCTTGTGATGTTGAACCATTTGAAGATAATACTTCTGATACAACTCTTATAGCATAAGGAAATTCTTCTTCTGATGGAATAACTGGTACTAATGCCTTTTCTGCTAAAGCACCATGTCCAATTTCTCTTCTTCCTGGTCCTCTTGATGGTCTTGCTTCACCAACACTATATGATGGGAAGTTGTATTGATGCATGTATCTTTTTGATTCTTCTTCATCTAATCCATCTAATTCTTGTGCTTCACTATTTGTTCCTAATGTTACTATAGACATTACTTGAGTTTGGCCTCTTGTAAATATTGCACTACCATGTACTCTTGGAAGTACACCAACTTCACATGAAAGTGGTCTTATTTCGTCTATTTTTCTTCCATCTGGACGTTTATGGTCTTCTAAAATCATTTCTCTTACGCATGCTTTTTCTAGGTCATGTACGCTATCTGCAATAGCTGTTTTCTTTTCTTCTGCTGCTTCTTCTCCGTATTTTTCTACAAAATATGCTGTAATATCTTCAGTGATTTTTTCAATGTTTGCATCTCTTACAGTTTTGTCTGTAGCTTGTACATCTTGATACATTCTATCTTTAAAGTTTGCTACTATTTCGCTATATACTTCTGGATCTGTTGCAAATGATTTGTATTCAAATTTTGGTTTTCCTATTTCTGCTTTGATGTCAGAAATAAAGTTACATATCTTTTTAATTTCTTCATGTGCTGTTTTAATTGCTTCAAGCATTGTATCATTTGGTATTTCGTCAGCGCCTGCTTCAATCATAGTAATTTTTTCAAGTGTTCCTGCTACTGTTAATGTTAATCTACTTTTTTCTCTTTGCTCTAATGTTGGGTTTATAACTATTTTGTCATCAACATATCCAACTGCTACTGCTGCTGTAGGTCCTCCAAATGGAATATCTGATATAGAAAGTGCAGCTGATGCACCAATCATAGCGCATACTTCTGGGCTATTGTCTGGATCTACTGATAATACAGTTGCTACAACACATGTATCATTTCTAAAATCTTTTGGAAATAATGGTCTTAAAGGTCTGTCTATTGCTCTTGATGTTAATATAGCTTTATCTGCTGGTTTTCCTTCTCTTTTTGTAAATCCTCCTGGTATTTTACCAACAGCATATAATTTTTCTTCATAGTCTACTGATAATGGGAAGAAATCAACTCCTTCCTTTGGTTCTTTTGCTGCTGTTACGTTTACCATAACAACTGTTTCTCCATAACGTACTACAACGTTACCATTTGCAAGTTCTGCAATTTTTCCTGTTTCAATTGATAAAGGTCTTCCTGCTAATTGTGTTTCATACTTTTTAAACATAAATTTTCTCCTTACTTATTCAAATTATTTTGCTTTGAATATTATATAATTTATATATTATAAGCAATATATAAATTAGCGTAACCTCTATTATATGCTATTTTAGTAGCACATGATACAAGCTACTTTCTAATTTAAATTATTGCTTTTAATACCTTAATATTTTTTACTAAAAAATAAATTTCTATGCAGCATAAACTTTCAAAATTCTAGCATTTTTATGATACTATTATTAATTAAATTTAGCAAATTTGGACGTTTGGCATAAAAGCAAAACGTCCAAATTGTAAATTATTTTCTTAATCCTAATTTTTCAACGATGTCTCTATATCTTTGAACATCTTTTTTAGCTAAGTAGTTAAGTAAGTTTCTTCTTGCACCTACCATTTTTAAAAGTCCTCTTCTAGAATGGTTATCTTTTACGTGAACTTTTAAATGAGCTGTTAATTCATTAATTCTTTCTGTTAAAAGAGCTATTTGAACTTCTGGAGAACCAGTATCTTTCTCATCTCTTTTATAAGTTTCAATGATTTCTTGTTTTCTTTCCTTTGTCATTTTATTTTCCTCCTATAATTTTATTTGCCTTGAGCTGAGTTTTAGTTCGGAGTATTATTCCCTAAAACTAAGTAAAAGGTATATTTTGTACCTTTAAGCAGTACCTTTTATATAATAGCACATTCTACCAACAAAAGCAAGAGTTTAATGGTATTTTTTAAACATCAAATTAAAAACTGGGTATAGAATTTTTCTATACCCAGTTGGAGTAATTTACCTAGCCGGCTCAATCGTAGAAATGGCCGACTTGTAAATCATGCTTTTCGTCCTTGCCTGAACGCCATTTTCGCACTTGGTGATGATCAAAACCCGATCGTCAAACGCCTCGATGAACGCCCTGAGCTGGAACCCGTTCTTCACGATGATGTTCACCATTTTGGATTCCGTCACCAAAGACCTGAGGTAATTCTTCTGAACATCGACACCCTCGCTGACGTTCCGACCTTTGCTTTCTTTCTTGACGAAATGCTCCATTCTGTATCTACTCCTTTTTTATTTTTTAGGCTATATAGCCCTTATGCTTTTTATTATAGCACATTTTACATAAAATTGCAAATTTTACCAGTAATTTTTTTCATTGTTAGAAGTATTGCATAAAAAAGCATCACAAATGTAGCTTTTTTCATTACATTTTATGATGTTTTTTATAATTATAAATTGCTAAGTGCTATTAATAGCATTAAGCTTATGTAAACAAATGCAAATACTGATATTCCTATTATTCCTAGAACCAACCCAGCTTTTCCTAATTTACTATTTGTTTTCTTGGCTGATTTAGCACCAAACACAATTGCTAACGTTCCTGTTGGTATAGTTATATACCAAAATAACGTTGTTATTACTGAAATTATTCCTAGTACTAATGCTGCTATTCCCATTACAGATTTCTTTTTATTATCTTCCATATCTATATTCCCCCTTCAATTGCATTAACAATAACTTTCCTGTTATTTTCTTCTATCATTTCAACGTTATCCGTACCTTGAACAGTCGATTGTGATTTTGTTTCTTCTACTTTATTTTCTGCATTTTTCAAATTTAATTCACTTACTTGTTCTAGAGTTTCAATATTGTTTACCTTTACTGCTGTTTCAGATATTGTATATAGGTTGTCATCTATATACAATCCTCTCAATAGTTTGCTATTGTTATAGTAGTATGTTGCTTTTGTTTTTTCATGTGTTATTGTTCCTTTTAGTTTAAATCCATCCTGTACATTTATATTATATACAAAATATCCTTCTGCCATATATGGCTTATTGTAATTTTTGTATTTATTTATTATTGATGTATACGAATTCGACTCACTTATTTCAAAGTCTTGAGCATAATTATTTACTGGTATTGCAATCAAAGATTTTTCTTTTGAGAATAATAATGCTTTTGGATTTGTTATTATTGCTGAAGTTGTTCTACTATCTCCTATTACTGTACTTGCAATTTGAATTGGTGCCTTTACATTAGAAATGTCAAACAGTGCCATTTTCATTCCTACTATTCTAGCCGTTGTAGAAATTACTTTTCCACTTGAATTTCTGTTTATTGTTTCTTTTGTTTCCATACCTATTCCAATTATATGGTTTTCATCATAAGGATGTATATATGTGCTGTAACCAGGTATTTTTAATTTTCCTAGTACTTTTGGATTTGCTTCATCGCTTAAATCTACTACAAATAGCGGATCTATTGTTTTGTATGTTACAAAATATACTTTATCTCCTATAAACCTTGAAGAATACATATCTTCACCCTTTGCAACTTTTTCTGATACACCTATTTGTTTTAAGTTTTCGTCTAATATTTCTATTCTTGAGCCTTGATTATCATATAATGCTATTCTTAAATGATTATCTTTTTCATCTAAAGAATATTGGTTTATGGTTTTTCCTTTTGTTTTTGTCTTTGCTTTGTAACTTACATTGCCATTCTTGTTTATATCAAATTTATATATTTCTGTATAATATCCTGAATCATTTTCTTCGTCAAATAATCCAAATACTCCTTTTAGTCCAAATAAAGATTTGATACTTAAGCCACCATAATCGTACTCTTGATTTAATAAATATATTGCACTTTCTGACACATACGCATTTGATATATCCATTAAATATGACTTTAAATTTATGTCTGCAGTTTCATTATTTAAATCGACTGTTGATATTAGTGTTTGTTTTTTTGTTTTCACATCTTTTAAATATTTTACATTATTAACAGACATTTCTTTTTCTGAATTATCTTCTTTATATCCTATAACAATGTCATTGTTTTCTTTTCTTAAATTTCCTGACGAGATTACATATAAAATATTATTTATACACCTTGAAGTATAATATGGTGCATACATTTCATAACTCTTGGTTAGTATTGGATTGTTTTTTGATGTAATATCATATATTTTTACTACAGTATTCATTTTAGAATTGTATGAATACCTACTTGATTGATTAATAGTTATTGCTGATATTATAACTAGTTTGTCTTTGTATAATATTATATCTTCTGGAATATCATCGTCATCAGACTTTATAGTAGCTGCTATTTTAGGTGCTTGTGGGTTTGTTACATCTGTTATTATCACATTATTTTTTGAGATTGAATAAATATAATTTCCATCTGTTTTTACAATATCTGCTTCGTCTACATTTTCAACTTGTATATTTGTTGTTGAATAGTCTTTAGAAGCTGAATTTAAAATTGAACTAGAATTTTCTGAACTACTGCTAAAATCTCCTTTTGCAAGATCAGTAGCACTATCCATTAGTCCTCCAGTTATTGGCATGTTGTAATACATTAAACTAAATGGCACAGCCATAATTCTAATTATTAGTTCTTTTAGATTATTATTATCTCCTTCATATATTTTTAATAGTTCTTTTTTTGATTTTATTGTTTTCAATTCTTCGTTATCTTTATGTGTTGCTACTATTAGCGTAGCTATTATTGCTATGATTAATATTGTAATAAGTATTTTTACTCCTTTTTTCATATGTACCCTCCCTTGTTATCTTATGGTTATAGAATATACTAATCTTTTAAATAAGTCAATGCTTTCTAAAAAGAAAAAAAGTAGTAAAGTTTGTTAACTTTACTACTGTAATAAATGGTGCCTCGAAGTGGAATCGAACCACTGACACAGGGATTTTCAGTCCCTTGCTCTACCGACTGAGCTATCGAGGCGTATAAAACAAAAAAATGGCGACCTGGAACGGGCTCGAACCGTCGACCTCTAGCGTGACAGGCTAGCGTTCTAACCAACTGAACTACCAGGCCGTAAATTATTTTCAAATTTACTTGGTATGTAGTTAAGAAATGGTGGGCGCAATAGGGATCGAACCTATGACCTCCTGCTTGTAAGGCAGATGCTCTCCCAGCTGAGCTATGCGCCCATTTCTGCTGACTTGTTTAGTATACTAAATTTAATTATAATTGTCAATACATATTTTGAAAAAATTTTATTTTTTTATATTTTTTAATTTAATTTACTTTGTTAAAAGAGTGAAAAATCACTTATCAAGCAATTTTTCACTCTTTTACTTATTTTAATATTTCTATAGCTTTTTGTAGTTGAGTATCATCTTTTGGTTCTAAAGTTATTTGTTTTTTTGCATCTTCTGATAAATCTACTTCTATATCTGGTGTTATTCCAATTTTATGAATTTCATTATGGTTTGGTGTATAGTATTCGCTTACTGTAATTTTTAATCCGCTTCCATCAGATAATTGATGTAATTCTTGAATTATTCCTTTTCCATATGTTTTTGTTCCCACTAGTGTTGCTTTTTTATTGTCTTTTAATGCTCCTGCTAATATCTCTGAAGCACTTGCTGAATATTCATTCATAAGTACAACTGTTGGTAGATTTATTATTGGATTTTTAGTAGCTGTTGTAACTTCCTCTTTATCATTCTTATCTTTTGTTATTAGTAATGTAGAACCTTTTTCTGTTAGCATATTTGCTATTTCAAGTGCCTCATCTACAATACCTCCACCGTTATCTCTAATGTCAATTATTAATTTTTTTATTCCTTTTTTCTCAAGTTCTTTATATTTGGTTTTAAATTCATCTGCACACTTGCCTTCAAAGTCTGATATTGCAATATATCCAATGTTATTATCTAATACTTTTGTGGTAACATGGCTTACTACTATTGTAGTTCTGGTAATTTCAAAAGTTTTAGTTTCTCCATTTCTGTATATTTCTAATTTAACGTTTGTTCCTTCTTCTCCTCTTATTCTGTTAGAGGCATCTTCTAATTTTGTACATTCAGTGTCATCTATTTTTGTAATAATATCTCCTGGCAATATTCCAGCTTTTTCTGCTGGTGAATTTTCTATTGGTTTAATAATTAATACTGCATTTTTTTGAGTATTTTGTGTCATATATATACCAATTCCTACAAAATTTCCATTTGTTTCTTCCATTATTTTTTGCATTTCTTTTTTTGTATAATATGTTGTATATGGATCTCCAAGTGCATCTACATATCCTTTTATAGCCCCTTCAATTAGTGCTTCGTCTTTTATTTCTCCTATATATTTTTTCTCTAATTCGCTTCTAAATTGAGCTAAAGTATATTCTAGTCCTTCCAAAGATGTAGTATTTACTTTTTTGGAATATAATCCATTATTAATCAAATACTGATATGTTGCGAAAGCTGTTAATAATGATGTAATAATTATCACAATTAATACAAACATAACCATTTTGTATATTTTTTGTGTATTTTTATTTTCCATTGTTTTAAATTCCTCTTTTCTATTTTATGTATATAACGCAATGTTAAATTTTTGCCCATATAATATTATATTTATATAACTGCATAAATATTATTATTTATGGTTCATTAACATATTTTAAAGGGTCTACTGTATGACCATTAACCCTAACTTCAAAGTGTAAGTGTGGTCCTGTTGAATTTCCTGTTGAACCAGTTTCCATTATTATATCTCCTTGTTTTACTGTCGCTCCATGTTCTGTTAATATAGTCTGTCCATGTCCATATAATGTTGATATTCCATTTCCATGATTAATTATAACACAATTTCCATATGAGCCTAGTTCTCCTGCATATGTAACCACTCCATCCAAAGCTGCAACTGCTGGTGCTCCAAATCCAGTATTTCCTATGTCTATACCCAAGTGAAAATTTGTAACTCCCTGTATTGGATGCTGTCTTGTTCCATAATCTGATGTGATTTTAGTTCCAGTTTTTGCAACTGGCCAAATCATAAGTCCTCCTGTATATTGAATACTATATTCTCCTGTTTCTCCACTAATTTCTCTTATTCTTGTTTCTAGTTGTATTGCTTCTGTTTTATATTTAGTAATTTTTTCATTCAATTCTTTTTCATTTTTTGATAATGTTTCTATATATCCTTCTTGCAATGTTTTAGTATTTTTATATATTATTTCAGATTGTTCTGCTTTTAATTTTAAAGTTCTTAATTCTTCCGTTTCTTTTTCTAATTTTTGTTTTGACATTTCTATAGTGTTTTTTTCTTGTTCTACTGTTGAAATTAATTGATTGTCATATTCCATAATTTCTATCATCTTATAGTATCTTGATATGAAGTCTGACAAAGTTTTAGAAGAAAGTAAAACATCTAAATACAAAACTGACCCAGATTCATATAAAGCAACTAATCTGTTTCTTAATAATTTTTCTTTTTTTGTATAATCCTCTGTTACTTCCTTTAGCTTTTGTGTTGTTTCATTTACTGATGTTTCTAATGTTTTTAGTTTATTTCCTAACTCTGCATTTTCATTTTCATATGTTCTTATTTTATCATCCAATTCTTGAATTTTAACAAGCATATCTGATATTTCTGTTTTTACATATTCAAGTTCAATGGTTGTTGAGTCTATTTTATTGTTTATTTCACTTTTTTGATTGTTTAAATCCTCTATACTATTTGTATTTACGTTTATTTCATTTGTTTGAGTATTACTAATTTCATTAGTTGCAAATGAATATACTGATATATTCATTATAAAAACAAAAATAAGGAGAATACTTATAATCTTTTTAATTTTCACGTCCGCATTCTCCTTTCTCTTTTATTATTTGTAAATTTTTTTTACCAGTGGCAATACTTAAGTGGATTAACCGTACTATTTGAACTAGCTGATGTACGTACTTCAAAGTGTAAGTGTGGTCCTGTTCCTATACCTGTGCTTCCACTTGTAGCTATTTTTTGTGCTCTTGCAACTTTTTGTCCTGTTGATACTGCTATTGAATCTAAGTGTTGATAAAATGTATATAAATTATCAGCATGTTTTACCATTACATAGTTTCCTCTATAAATATTGTATCCCTTACTTACTACGACACCTGCTGCTGCTGCATATACTGGTTGATAACTAACTCCTATATCTAATGCTGGGTGCCATGAAGTTGCACCTGGGCAAGGTTCTTCTCTTGAGCCATAGTATGATGTTATAATATTATATCCATATGAGCTACTTGATAATGGCCAACTTAAAGTACCCGAAAAACTTCCTGTATATGAGCTACCATTTTTTCTAGCTTCTTCTTCTAATTTTGCTTCTAATTCATTTATTGATTTTTTATATTTTTTTATTTCTTCTTGTATATTTTTTTGTTCTTCTGTCAAACTATCTGCTTTTGCTTCTTTATTAGCTTTAGCTATTTTTATTTTTGTTTGCTTGCTTTGTACTGCTTGCTTGTCCTCTGCTAATTCCTTTTTCTGTTTTTCTAAATCATTTTTTACCTTTTCGACTTCTTCTCTTTGTGCTTCTACTTTATCCATTTGTTCATTATCTGCATCTGTTAATTGTTGCACTTTTGAACTCATAGAAATATAGTCCCATATATTATCTGAAGCTAATAAAACATCTAAAAATGTTATTCTTCCTTGTTCATATATTGCTACTAATCTATCTTCTAAAAGTTGTTTTTTCTCATCATAATCTTTTTGTAATGCTTCAATTTCTGTATTTTTTTCTTTTATGTTCTTTTCCATTTTAGTTATTTTACTATTTAATTCTTTTATTTCAGTTTCATAGCCTTCAATTTCTTCTTCTAAATCTGAAATTTCATTTAAAACTGTTTCTTTTGCAGCTGTTACTTTTACTTTATTCTGATTAGCTTCATTTAGTTTGTCTTTTGCTGCATTTAAGTCTGATTGTGTTGTTGCAAATACAGTTGCAAATGTAGTTTGCAATAAAATTAATACTAATAAAATGGATATAATTTTTTTTCTCATAGTTTTTCTCCTTTATACCTCTAGATATTTTTTCATTGAAATTGCACTACCTAAAGCACCAATTCCAATTCCTAATACCAAATAAACTATTAATAGAGTTTTAAATAGTTCTTGGAAAGTTAATAGTGGTATATTTATCATACTGTTTATTAAAGATTGTTGAATTTGTGTTACAACTGCATTATATGAAAAGGCTAATATTAATAGCGAAATTAAAACTGATATTAACCCTATTAGCATACCTTCTACCATAAATGGCCATCTAATAAATCCGTTAGTTGCTCCAACATATTTCATAATTGAAATTTCTTTTCTCCTTGCATGTACTGTTAATTTAATAGTGTTTGTTATAATAAATATTGAAATAAATATTAGTATAATTAAAATAACTGTTGTTATTATATTTATTCCATCTGCTATCTTTACTAAAGCATTTATTGTGTCTGTTCTTACTTCAACACTTGATACTATACTTGACTTTGATATATCACTTTTTACTTCTTCTGCTTTTGTTAAGTCAGTTAAAGTAACAATGTATGAATCTTTGAAGGGATTATTATCTCCGCTATATGTATCCCATAATGATTTTCTGTCTTTAAACATTCTTTTTAAGTCTTCCAATGCTTCAGCTTTTGTTTTTTCTTCTATGGTATTTACATATTGATTACTTCTTATCTTATCTTTTAATTCTACTTTTTGATCTGCTGTTGCTTCATTTTTAATGAATACTTGCATTCCTTGTTGCTCTTCTATTGTTTTTGTAATATGGTTTATGTTTTGACTAACTGCAAAAAATATTCCAAATACGAACATTGTTGCACACATTATAATTAATGATGCTATTGTGGATTTTTTGTTTTTGAATACATTTCTAAAACCTTCTCCAATTAAATAACCAAAAATACTATATCTCACTGTTATATCCGCCCCTTCTATCATCTCTTACAATATTGCCTTCTTCAATTTGTATAACTCTTTTTTTCATTTTGTCTACAATATCTCTTGCATGTGTTGCTACTACTACTGTTGTTCCTCTTTTATTAATATCATCCAAAAGAGTCATTATTTCCCATGCTGTTTCAGGGTCTAAATTTCCAGTAGGCTCGTCTGCAATTAACATAGATGGATTATTTACTAGAGCTCTAGCCAAAGCGACTCTTTGTTGCTCTCCACCTGATAGTTCGTTTGGATACATTTTAGCTTTATTGCTTAATCCTACTAATGATAATATCATAGGCACTTGTCTTCTAATATGCCTTGGTGTAGCCCTTACAATGTACATAGCATATGCAACATTATCATATACTGTTCTGTCTGGTAAAAGCCTAAAGTCTTGGAACACTACTCCCATGCTTCTTCTTAAAAATGGTATTCTTTTAGGTTTTAAAAAAGTTGTATCTTTTCCATTTATAATAATATTTCCTTTAGTTGGTTCCTCTTCTTTTAATATTAGTTTTATTAATGTTGATTTTCCTGAACCAGAGCTACCTACTAAAAATGCAAAATCACCTTTTTCAATTATAAAATTTGCATTGTGAACTGCCTCTGTTCCAGTATCATAAGTCTTGCTGACGTTTCTAAATTCTATCATTTAAGTAACTCCTAACTAAGATTAGACATCTTATTTCATATTCTCCTTTATCATAACAATAAAATGCAATAAATGCAATAGTTTTTTTTGGAAAAAAGCAGAATAAATTTGCATTAAACACGCAATTTTTCTGCTTTTCTCCATATTTTTGTTTTTTATCAAAATTCACAAAAAATTTACATTTATTCTTTTACTTTATCAATAATAGCTTGGCTGTCTAGTTTGAAATATTTTAATAGTTGTTCTGCTTTTCCTGACTTACCAAATCTATCCTGCATTCCCATTCTTATTACTTTGGTTGGACATTCTTCTGATAATACTTCACAAACTGCTGTACCTAATCCACCAATTACACTATGGTCCTCAATAGTAATTAGTTTTTTAGTTTCTTTTGCACATTTTGTTATCATTTCTTTATCAATTGGTTTTATTGTGTGCACATCAACTACACGAATATTTATATTTTCTTTTTCAAGTTCTTCTTTGGCTTTTAGTGCCTCTGCTACTTCAACTCCTGTTGCAAATACAGTAGCATCTGTACCATCACCTATTTGAACCATTTTACCTATTTCAAACTCTTGATTTTCATTATATATAACTGGTGTTGTAACTCTCGCTAAACGGATATATACTGGTCCATCAAATTTTGCCATTTCTTTTATAGCCCATCTAGTTTGTACATCATCCGAAGTACATAATACTGTCATATTTGGAATACTTCTCATCAAACTTAAATCTTCTAGCATTTGATGTGTTGCGCCATCTTCTCCAACAGTAACTCCAGCATGTGTTCCACAAATTTTTACATTAAGTTTTGGATATGCCACACTATTTCTAATTTGGTCATATGCTCTTCCTGCTGCAAACATCGCAAAAGTACTTGCAAAAGGAATTTTTCCTGTTGTTGCTAATCCTGCTGCTATTCCTATCATATTTTGTTCCGCAATTCCTACATTTATAAATCTATCTGGAAACTCTTTCTCAAAAAGACTAGTCTTAGTCGCCCCAGCTAAATCTGCTGTTAGAACAACTACATTTTCATTTTCTCTCCCCACCTCTACAAGAGCCTTTCCAAAGCTCTCACGAGTAGCAATTTTATTATCTAAATTCATAATACTTATTTCCTTCCTTTTGATTTTATTGGTAATAATATACTAATTTTTTGAGCGTGGTTTCGTGGGAACCAGCAACTTAGAATGTGTTATGCAAAGATCCACTAGTGGAAATTTGCATTATACATTCTTAGGCAGTTGGGGGTTGGAGCGAAAAAAATTAGTATATTATTACATAAGAATTTTATTTTCAACATTATTAACCTATAATATGTTGAAGTTTAAGCTCATTAATAGCCTCTTCATATTGTTCTTGGTTTGGTGCTTTTCCATGCCACTCAGCCTTTCCTTCCATAAAAGAAACTCCTTTTCCTTTAATCGTATGAGCAATAACAACACTAGGCATACCTTTTTGATGTTTAGCAATATCAAAAGCATTTATTAATCCGTCTATGTCATGACCATTAACCTCAATTACATTAAATCCAAAACTTTCAAATTTTTCTTTTATGTCTATTAAGCCAGCTACGTTTTCTATATTTCCATCAATTTGTAAAGTATTATAATCTACAATAGCACATAAATTGTCTAACTTATTTTTACTTGCAGACATTGCAGCTTCCCATACTTGTCCTTCTTCAAGTTCTCCATCTCCAAGTAAACAATATACTCTATAACCATTGTGTTCCATTTTTGAACTAATTGCCATTCCTACTGCTGCTGATAAGCCTTGTCCTAATGATCCTGTTGACATATCAACTCCTGGTATTTTTTTCATATCAGGATGTCCTTGTAAATTACTTTCTATTTTCCTAAATCCTTTTAAACTTTCTTTATCAAAGTATCCCTTTCTTGCAAGAGTTGCATAAAGTGCAGGAGCACAGTGTCCCTTTGATAATACAAATCTATCTCTTTGTTTTGCTTTTGGGTTTTCTGGGTCTATATTCATTTGATTAAAGTATAAAACTGCTAAAATGTCTGCACAAGAAAGTGAACCTCCTGGATGACCTGAAGATGCATTATATACTTGTTCTATTATTCCTATTCTAATGTCATTTGCAATATTAGCTAATCCTTCTACTTTTGTAATTTTCATATTTTTTCTCCTTTCAAAGTTATGATAAGCATATTATATATTTAAAAAATATTTTATTCAACAAATTCACAAAAAATATACAATTCATTTTGAATTGTATATTTATATATTAAAGTATATAATTAATGTTCCAACTATTGATGCTAAAAATCCTAGCATTTTTAGCCCTGTTGAGCCCTCATTTTGGTCTCCAAACCCAAATATTTTTTTAGTTATAATTCTTGCGTCAAAAATACATACTACTCCAATTGCTGCTATAATTAGTCCTACTATTATTAAAATTATTTTTCCCATAATCGTGCTTATTTCCTTCCATGTATCTCAATTTGGTACAAACCAAATTATATTTTTTCCAATCTAGCTTTTAAAAGAATTCTACAGTATATTTACACTCAAATGAAGTATTTGGTTTTAGTGAAATAATGTCTTGCTTTTGTGTAAATACACCTGTGCTTTTTACACTATCTGCTGTTGAATACCATGGTTCTATACATATAAATGGTGCATTTGGTTTTGACCAAATTGCTAAATATGGAAATCCTGTAAAATCCATAGTTAGTAAGGTTTTGCCAGTTTCTTTATTTTTTAAACTTATTTTATTTGATGTAATACCTTTCATAATCAATGCATCATCATCAAATGTATGTGAATCTATTAATATTTTTCTTTTATCTACTATTCTATCTTTTGCGTAGTCTATTCCAACTAAGCCATCTACCAAATACAAAAAGTGAATTTTTTCTTCATCTTCTTCAAATTCTAAATAGTAATTCCCTTTTTTTAGTTCTTGAGCATCTATTTTAAATGCAGGGTGTCCACCTATTCCAAAAGGTAAGTTTATTAAACCTGTATTTACCACTCTATATATTGTAGTTAGTTTATTTTCCTCAGTACGATATGTATTATATAATTCAAATTCATATGGATATCTCGTTAAAGTATATTTATTACTTTTTAAAACATAAGAATGAAAGTGGTCTAGTTTAGTAATTGGTTCAAATTCTAAATCTCTTGCGAAACCATGTTGCATAAGTTCATAAGTTCTTCCACCAATTAATGTTTGGTTTTTCTTTAGTTTTCCTACTATAGGAAATAATACAGGTGAATGTCTTTTCCAATATATTTTGCCATTTTCGTCCATACATTGCTCACCTTGATGTATTTTTTCTTCGCCATTTACTTTAAAACTTATAAGTTCTCCACCTTTTTTTGATGTTAGCATTTGAGTGTACATAGGCCTCTCCTTTCTTATTTTTACCATATATATAATATTGCTTTTTTATGTAAATGTCAAGATTTATAGCGAAACACTTTGTTTTAATTTATTATCTACTAATTTTCTAAGCCTTTTATTTTTTTCTTGTGTTAATCCTTTATCTTCGCTTTCAATTTTTAATGCCACACTTTGTACTGATTTTAGCATAGGCATATCTACAAATAAGTTTGCTATTTTGAACTCTGGAATTCCATGTTGCCTTGTTCCAAAAAATTCTCCTGTTCCTCTTAACTCTAAGTCTTTTTCTGCAATAACAAATCCATCATTTGTTTCTTGCATTGTTTTCATTCTTTCTTTTCCTACTTGTGAACATTTGCTATTATATTTAAGCACACAATATGACTGATATTGACCTCTTCCTACCCTTCCTCTTAATTGGTGTAACTGTGCAAGTCCAAATCTCTCTGCATTTTCTACTACCATTATATTTGCATTTGGCACATTTACTCCAACTTCTATAACCGTTGTAGACACTAGTATGTCTATCTCTCCATCTTTAAATTTTTGCATTATTTCGTCTTTTTCTTTTGGTTTCATTTTTCCATATACACATTCAACTCTATATTCTGGAAAGATTTGCTCTTTATATATTTTTGTCCATTCTTTTACGGCCTTTAAATCTTTTGTAGTTTCATCTTCTTCCTCTTTTTCTTCTACTAGTGGACATACTACATATATCTGTCTGCCTTCGTCAATATTCTTTTTTATAAAATTATTTATTCTTTCCTCCATACTTTTAGTTACAGCATATGTTTCAATTTTCTTTCTATTTGGTGGAAGTTCATCAATTATAGATATATCCAAATCTCCATATAGTATTAACGCTAATGTTCTTGGAATTGGAGTTGCTGTCATTACCAAAGTATCTGGATTATTTCCCTTTGCCGCAATTGCAGTTCTTTGTTTTACACCAAATCTATGTTGCTCATCAGTTACAACTAAACCTAGATTTTTAAATGTAACATTTTCTGTTATTAAAGCATGTGTACCAATTAGTACATCTATTTCTCCATTTTGTAATCTTTCTAATATATTTTTTTTGTTTTTAGCTGTTGTTGCTCCTAATAGAAGTTCGCATTTTATGCCTAAAGGTGCTAATATTTTGCTAAACTCTTCCATGTGTTGTGTTGCAAGTATTGCTGTTGGAGCCATTATTGCTACTTGGTAACCTGATTTTACTGCTTTATATGCAGATATAATACTTACTACTGTTTTACCTGAGCCAACATCTCCTTGAAGTAGTCTGTTCATTGGCTTTTCTGATTCCATGTCTGCATCAATTTCTTCCAATACTCTTAATTGTGCTTTTGTTAGTTTGAATGGTAATGTGTTTATTACATCTGACATTTTTGCATTTTTATCAAATGTAATTCCTTTATTCTTTTCACTATTTCCTTTTAGTTCTAATAATGCAAGTTGCATTGTTAATAGTTCTTCAAAAACTAAACGTTTTCTAGCTTGCATTCTATGTTCCATATCTGTTGGAAAATGTATTTGATTTAAACTATTTTGCAAATCTAATAAATTGTATTCATTTAAAAGATAGTCTGGTAAAGTTTCGCTTAGTTTTCCATTTACCATGTTTAGAGCATTTTCTACTGCTTGTCTAATTGCTGTTTGAGATAGTTTATATGTAGTCGGATAAATTGGCATTATTTTGCCTGTATTTTTTGATGTATCTACTTTGTCAAATACAGGGCTTCTCATTTCAAAGTGATTAAATTCATTTATTGCTTTTCCAAAGAATTTGTAGGTTTCTCCTCTTTTTATATGTTGCTTAATATATGTTTGGTTAAACCATGTTATTGTGCACTTTCCTGTATTATCTTCAACTGTAGCTTTTATAATTGTCATGTTTTTACGTATTCTATTTATAGTAACTTCTGACACTACTGTTGCTTGTATTGTAACTTCTTCTCCATTTATCAAGTCTGCTATATTCTTAGTTTTGCTTCTATCTTCATAATCTCTTGGAAAATATGTAAGCAAATCTTCAATTGTATATATATTTAAGCTATTTAGTAATGGTACTTTTGCTGGTCCAACACTTTTTACATATTGCACATTTTGCTTTAAATCAATCATTTTACTACCTCTTATCAAAATTTTTATTTAAATTACTCGAAAATAAATTTGTCCTAATTAAAAATCGTCAAAAAGCATTGACTAAATACTAAAAAGTATGTATAATAATGATATAGGAAACAAACATACAGAATGTATGTTGCCAATATTTTAGCAAACACTACATTGCAGTATCGAAGCAAAATGTAGTGTTTTTATTTATTCCTTATTTGTACAAATTATGTATATAACTGTTAATAAGGTTATGTTTATAGTTATTGAAATTATAAATCCTATGATTAGGAATTGTAAAAAATTTACCATAAACACCACCTCACTTTCCCATAGTAAAAACTATGTAGTAAAGTGGCAACACACATCTGCTTGTTAAGTTTGTTTCCTATATTTAATACTATACAATATTTCTTTATAAAAAACAAGCGAACACTCAAAAAAATTGTATTTTTTTCCAGTTACTTGTCATCTAATTTAAAGTATTGTATAATATATATTGTACTTGGGGATGTATTTGGTTTCGACAGTATTCCAGAAGTATTGATAGCGAGTAGTGGAGCTCTCACTTGGCCACTTTAATAATGTGAGAAATTAAAAATAAACGCTGATAATAGAGAATTAGCATACGCTGCCTAGTTAATGGCGCGTCATCTTACTTTAGGTGCCCACGCTTAGAGATTAAGGTGTCAAATTAGTGGGAAACAAAACTATTTTTAGTTATGGAAATAGTGGGTACTTTTAAATAACTACCTTTTTAATAAATTTGTTTATTGTGTTATTATTAAGGGAATTTATACAATAAACTGCACTCGGAGAAGTTGGTATGGAAAGAATATTGGACAGGAGTTCGACTCTCCTCATCTCCACCATTTTTTTATAAAAAACACTTGCACATTATTTTATTTTGTGCTAAGATATGTAAGTATTAAATATTTAGGGGTATAGTGTTAATGGTAGCACATCGGTCTCCAAAACCGCCTGTGAGGGTTCGAGTCCTTCTACCCCTGCCATATAAAAGGAGTTGATTTCTTATCAACTTCTTCTTTTTTTCTTGATATTTTGTATTGGTTAATATATAATAATTACACTATAGATTGGAGATTAAAATGGAGAAATTAAAGAAGTTATTAAATAGAGAAGTTATTTTTTATATTATTTTTGGAGTATTAACCACATTAGTCAATATTATTACATCATATATTTTAAAAGCACTTTTACATGTAGAAGCTAATATTGCAAGTACTGTCGGAATTATACTTTCTATTTTATTTGCATACTTTACTAACCGCAAATGGGTTTTTAATTCTCAAGCAAATACCATTAAAGAAAAATGGACTGAGTTTTTCAAGTTCATTTTAGGAAGAGCTTTTACTATGGTAGTAGAAATTATAGGGGTATTTCTACTAAATGATGTTCTTCACGCATTTTACAATTTTGGTGATAATCTAGGATTTTTAATTGATAAGTGTATTATTACTGTAATTGTAATTATATTAAACTTTTTTATTAGCAAATTTTTCGCTTTTAAAAAATAAATTGGGGGCTACTAGAATTGGAGGTATTTATGTCTAGTAGTTTTTTTAAGCCTTTTTATTATCTATTGGCTTTTATTATTATTTTAGTTTTATTTATTTCATGTTTTTTTAGTTATTCTATAGCTCGGATTAGAGTTTTATCCTTTTGACCCAGAAGAAGAATATGTTTGGCCATCTCCCCGGTTATACTTATATAACTTCATATTTTGGTTATAGAGGTTTGCCAACAGCTGGTGCTACTACATACCATGCTGGAATTGATATTGGAGCTCCCGAAGGTAGCAAATTTATTGCTATTTGTGATGGCACTATTACTTTTGCTGATTTTTTAGGTGGTGGTGGTTATACTATTACTTTAACTAATAATAACATGAAAGTTACTTATTGCCATGTTTCACCTAATTTTATTGTCAAAGTTGGAGATACTGTTTTAAAAGGTCAGGTTATTGGAAATGTTGGACCTAAAAATGTTTATGGTGTAAAACGGAAATCAATATAAAGATGAAAATCGGTAATCCAACTAATGGAGCTACTACTGGTCCTCATCTACATTTAGGAGTTAGAATTGACCAAAAATATATTGACCCTTTAAGTTTATTTGAAAGTTCAAAAAATCGCTAAATGCTTTTACATTTAGCGATTTTTGCTTTACATATCTTCATCATTGTCATTTTCTTCATGTTCACAATCACATTCGTTTGCATCATCTTCACATCCATTACAATGTGAACAGCAGCCTCCACACTCTTCGTCCTCATTCCAGTCTAGTTCAATAATATTATGACACTCTGGACATTCAACTTCTAAGTTTTCTTCACTATTTATATCTGCTACAAACTCATGATTACAATATGGACATACAATTTCAAATTCATATGCTTCATCATCTTCATAAATATCATTTTCTATTCCATCTACTGCTTTTTTTACTGTTTCAATTCTGCTATCAATTTCCTTTTGTTTTTCCTCTACTTCTTTTACTCTTATATCTGTTAAGTATGTTAGCCTATCTATAACATCCATAAACATCATTGATAATTCTTGAAATTTATTTAAAACAAAGGCTCTGTCCTCTTCGTTTTGAAAATGATTTTCTAGCTCTGTTAATATTGCTTGATAATGATTTTTTAAATCTGACATTATTTTATTCCTTTCACTTTATACTCTTTCCATATATTCACCAGTTCTAGTATCTATACGAATAACATCTCCAATATTTATAAACATTGGAACTGAAATTTCATAACCATTTTCTAGAGTTGCTGGTTTTCCAGAAGTTGTAGTTGTGTTTCCTGCAAATCCTGGTTCTGTATATGTAACTTCTAGTTCAACAAACATTGGTGGCTCTACTGAAAATACATTACCTTTGTATGATAAAATTTTAACATTCATATTTTCTTTTAAGAACTTTAAGCTATCACCAAGTTGTTCTTTATTTAATGGTAATTGCTCATATGTTTCATTATCCATAAAATAATAAATATCACTATCGTTGTATAAATATTGCATCTCTCTTTTTTCAATTTGAGCTGCTGCATATTTATCTGATGGGTTAAATGTTTTTTCAATAACTGCTCCTGAAATTACATTTTTTAATTTTGTTCTAACAAAAGCTGACCCCTTTCCTGGTTTTACGTGTTGAAATTCAACTACTTTGAATACGTTTCCGTCCATTTCAAATGTTGTTCCATTTCTAAAATCTCCTGCCATATATACGTCTGCCATATTTAATTTCCCCTTTCAAAATTCATTTATTTTTTATTATTTATTAACTTTTAAAAAGCCATTATATTATACACCTTATTTTTATTAAAATCAAGTTTTTCGTTCAGCTTTATCTACTATAATATAATTTTTATCCGATTTTGTTAAATTTATACAACCAGATTTTGTAATTAAAACTGTATCTTCTATTCTAACCCCAAACTCTCCTGGAATATATATACCAGGTTCATTTGTTACCACCATATTTTCTTTTAAATTGTTATCATTTTTATAGCTTATTACTGGTAATTCATGAATATCTAGTCCAACTCCATGCCCTAAAGCATGTACTAAACTATATCCATTTAATTTAAAATCATTTTCAACATTTCTTGATAAAATTCTAATGCTTACTCCATCTCTCATATCTTTTTCTGTTTGCAATTGATTTTTTAATACTAAATTATATACTTGCTTTACCTTTTCTGGTACAAAACCAACAAATATTGTTCTTGTCATATCTGAGCAATATCCTTTATATTTACATCCAAAATCTATTGTTATAGGATCACCTATGTCTATTTTTCTTTCTGTTGTAATTGCATGCGGTTTAGATGAATTTGGTCCTGAAGCTACAATTGTTTCAAATGCCAAACTTTCTGCTCCATGGTCTAAAAAATATTTTTCAATTTCAAAAGCTATTTGTTTCTCTGTCATCCCAACTTTTATAAATTGTAACAAATGTAAAAAACAATTATCTGTTAGCTCACATGCCTTTTGTAAAAGTTCAATTTCCTTTTCATCTTTTATGAGCCTTTGTTTTTCAATTATATTTTCTGTTTCCTCTAAGTGGTTAGCCTTATACTTTTGCATATATTTTTTATATGTTCCATATGTTATATAATTTTCCTCAAAGCCAACATTTTCACAAAACGAAAAGAAGTTTTCATAATCATAATCACTAATATCAGTATAATTACTTACAACAATTTCATCATCTATTGTAAGCGTTGATTGAACTTCCTCTATATACCTAGAATCTGTAATATAATAATTCTCTTTGCGTGTAATTAGTAATACTCCTTCTGCATTAATTCCTGTTAAATATTTTACATTAGTTGGGTTAGATATTATCATACCCTGCATATCTAGTCCACGTAGTTTTTCTTTTAGACATTTAATTTTTTCATTCATAAAACCACCCTATTTACATTAAATTTAAAAAGTTCCTAAAGTAAATATTTTTAATACTATTGTTAGTAATAAATCAAATGGTGTAAATATAACAATAAATGTACTTGCTACAATAAATGGTCCAAATGGAATATATTCGTTTGTGGTTTTCTTTTTTGCTATTAGTATTCCTATACTTATAACTGCTGCTAACAAGAAAGAAATTACAGCAACTATAATAATACTAGGCCATCCTACAAATAAACCTAATGCTCCCATTAGCTTTACATCACCAAAGCCCATTGCTTCCTTTCCTGCTATTAAACCTCCTATTACAGTAATTAATAGGAAAATTCCGCCTCCAACTAACATTCCAAGTAAATTATTTATAAGCACATTTATTCCTAAACTTGTATTTGAAACTACTTGTATAAATGTAAATGCAAGTCCTATTTCAAACATTGTTAAAGTTAGCCTATTGGGTATAATTTGAAACTTGTAGTCTATGCAAAACGCTATTAAAAGCATTGGTATAAGTAATAAATATTTAAACAAGTCTATACTTACGCCAAAAAAGTACACCAATGCCAAAAACATAATGGCTGTTATACTTATCAATATATAGTTTGGCTTAAAATTTTTAAAATATTCTGTGAAAATTTCTTTTGAAAATACTTTTTTATATTCTGGCATACGTTTATTACACCAGTCTATAAATTGTCCTATTATAATTCCTACAATTCCTATAGCTACATATATTAATATATGTGTATCATTTATGTACATTTTATTTTCTCCTTTGTTCTTTTTGTTTTAAGTATTTTTGTATAATTTTGTTTTCAATTGGTCTTTTAATTTTAGTAGCCCAAATATCTTTTTCATCTATTGGCTTTACCAAAATTGAGAACATTTTTGCTCTATTTGCGCCAATTACATCTGTAAAAATTTGATCTCCTGCTACAGCTATTTGTTCACTTGGCAATTCTAATGCTTTCTTTGCTTTATTTAGTCCACCTTTTAAAGGTTTTTTTGCAAAATATGTATATGGAACATCTAGAGTTTTAGCTGTATTTCCCACCTTTTCCTTATGGTTAGAATTAGAAACAATATATAACTTTATGTTATTCTGTTTTAAATTTTCCGCCCATTCTTTAATTCCATCTGGCATTTTTTTGTTAAAATCTATTAAAGTATTATCAACATCTAGTATAATGCCTTTTATATTATTTTCTTCCAGTATTTGAAGTGTTATTTCCTTTACACTGTTTAAATATAATTTAGGATATAAAAACATTTTGCCTCCATAATTAGCTATTTTTCTTCTACAATATTATCAATATGCTTGCTATTTGTCAATATGCAAATTAGCAAAATTTTTAGTATATATGATTTATTGAGTGTTAAAGTTTAACTTAAATTTACTCAAAAAAACAACATCCTCTGCAGTGAAATGCACCCCATTTAGTAGACACAAATAAAAAAACAATTTGTGTTAAAATCTAAATGGAGGTGTATTTTTTATGGCTAAAAAAGGTCAAAAATTTTTAAGTTATACAAATGATGAACGAATTGAAATTGTCAATTTATACAATTCTAAAAAATATTCATCTACACAGTTATCTCAAATGTATGGAGGAATATCTGCCAATACAATTAGAATGTGGGCATTTCAATTTAATAAAGGAAATGATTTTAATTCAAAACGAGGAAGAAAAAAAGATTCTGAAATAGATTACAAGCAAAGATATGAGATATTAAAAAAATACCGAGCCTTTCTCAAGAAAGAACAAGAGAAAAAATAACTTTCATCAATATGTTCAAAGATAAATATAAAGTAAAAGATCTATTAGATGTTCTTGATATTAGTAAATCTAACTATTACAAATATAGAAATGCCATAGATAAAGATTATTATGATTATCTTTTAATAAAAGAAATATTTGATGAATCAAAAGGTACATATGGATATAGAAGAATTGAGGAAGGCTTATTAGAAAAATGGGGATTAATAATGAATCATAAAAAGGTTTACCGCATAATGAAAAAATATGATTTAAGACCTAAATATACAAGAAAAGTTAAAAATCAAGCATATAAACGAATCGAAGAAAACGTAAAACCAAATTTATTAAATAGAAAATTTAATACAAATGCGCCAAATCAAATTTGGATAACAGATATAACATATTTGATACTAAATGGTAGAAGAGCATATTTATCAACTATTTTAGATTTGTATGATAGAAAAATCGTCTCATATAAAATAAGTAATAGGAATGACTTAAATATTGTTATAGATACGCTAAATGAAGCTATATCAAAAAGAAAAGATGTAAAAGGATTAATCATACATTCAGACCAAGGATTCCAATATACATCTTTTCAATATAAAGAAATTTGTGAATCAAATGGAATAACTATTTCTATGAGCAGAAAAGGAACTCCAATAGATGATTCGCCTATGGAAAGTTTCCATGGTATTCTAAAAAAGGAAACTCTCTATAATAATGATATCACAACTTTAGAACAATATATAGATATTGTCAAAGATTGGTTATTATTTTATAATACAGTTAGATTAAAATTAAATAAAAAATATGAGACTACAACTTAATGTAGTCCCATACTCTGTTTTTTAATTCGTGTCCACCTAATGGGGTTCACTTCACAGGATGCTGTTTTTGATGTGCTAAAGTACGTGTTAAATACTTTAGCGCTACCATCATATTATTTTTATTCTCTCTGGTTCGTCGAACCAGCGTTCAGTGCTACTTTATATAAAGTAGTGGACGCAAGCCATCACAGCTGCCGCTGGGAGTCGGATTGCCTTCGTAGCGGTAATACGCGCAAGTACCAGATGTGCCATTAGGTGTGTTGTAAAAACCTCCACGAGTAACATAAGGGCAGAAGTCGATATTGTTAGTAAAGTACTCTGTGGTCCATTCATACGCATTTCCTGACATATCCCATATGTTGCAATATTTATCGGCATTTTTTCCTGTATTCTGAAATGCTGTACTTTTATTTTGGCTTGCATAATCTGTTGTTCCTGAATATGTTTGTATAAATATTATTGCTGTATCCCATGCATAACTATTTACTAAAT
>CAKOVW010000003.1 GCA_934122125.1 uncultured Clostridia bacterium
ACTTTGACTCATGCATGCGCTAGTTCGAATCTAGCCAGCCCAACCAAATAAAAAAACTCGTAGGTTCACTACGAGTTTTTTGCGTTTGCTCAAATTATTGATGCTTTTTTGACATTTCTTTTACTTCGTTTCTGCGTTTGCTCAATTGACTAAACAAATGCTCAACCTTGTCAGGGTCATTAGCAGCTAATGCTTTGCTATATAACCGGTCGAAACATTTATCACTGACCCAATTAAGGATAACTGCCTCAATAACTGTTCTTTCAAACAGCTTGGTGGCAATGCAGTTTTGAATGCAGAAATCTTTTTTTGAAAGAGAACTATTTGAATAGGCATCCACCAATCTTTTGGCTTCAGTTTTGGAAAAACAAAAATATTGCAATGATTTGATTCGACGTTCCCAACTGTTGAAAACTCTCCGCTGGATAGCTTCAATATAGTAAGGGTCAGAACATGTTTCTTCGACCTTTTGCAAAGAAGAAACAACAGCAACATTTTGGATTTTCCGGGCAATTTGCTCTGAAACAATAGCTTTATCAACAGAAAGATGCAAAATGGTGTAAAACTGATGCTGGCTGCAATTAGGATACTGGGTAATAAAGTCGTGATAAGTGTAAGAGCCTTTAGAATAAGCAATTGCTATTTGAGATATTTGCTTCCGTGAAAAAATTTTTGTAACATTTTTTTTCACAATAGTTAACTCCCTTCTGTAAAAATAAAATGCTTATAAAATAATACATATATATATTATAATATACACTATGTATTATGTCAATCAAATAAAAAAGTAAAAAAACTATTGATTTTTTTAAAAATATAAAGTAATATAAATATATAATATAACTAAGGAGAATAAATTATGATAGTTGATAGCAAAGGAAACATGTTTGAAGATAGAAGAAAGAAAAATGATAGAAGGCAAACTGAATGTGATGTAAAGGGCGGGAGAAGAGGAACAGATAGAAGAAAAGCAGCAGAGCAAGTATCTAAGAAAAAATAAAAATATTTATATATTGTTAATATGCAAAAAAGACATCTTTTTAAGATGTCTTTTTGCGTAAGTTGCTTTATATTAGCAACATCCTCCTCTATTGCCACCACAGCAGCAACAAATTAGAATTATAAAGATAATTATCCAAATGCAGCAATCATCACCAAAACCAAATCCGCCACATCCGCATCCTCTATTCTCTGGCATATTATTCACTCCCTTCACATGTACAAATTAATTAGCAACCACAATTGTTGTTGCATCCGCAGCCATTGCCACAGCAGAAAAGTAATAAGAATAAGATTATGAACCATAATAGTTCACTATTATTACAACCACATCCCATTGTTTTCTACCTCCTATAAAATATTTTTTAGCTCTTTCGTATGGTATATAGTATTCCAGTATGCAAAAAAGTGTTACACAAAATAATTAAACAAAATTGTCTAAAAACTATACAAAAAATAGAAAAATAATGATATAATTCGGAAAGAAATAATTATTAATAATAATGGAGGAAGAATAATGGGAAATATAGTGCTATTAGATGACAATACAATTAATAAAATAGCAGCAGGGGAAGTTATTGAAAGACCAGCATCAGTAGTAAAAGAATTAATGGAAAACTCAATTGACGCAGGAGCAACAGCAATAACAGTTGAGATAAGAAATGGCGGAATTTCATACATTAGAATTACAGACAATGGAAAGGGAATTGCACCAGATGATATGGAAATAGCATTTGAAAGACATGCTACTTCAAAAATTAGAAAAGCAGAGGACCTAGAAACAGTTAAATCTATGGGCTTCAGAGGTGAGGCTTTAGCAAGTATAGCAGCTATCAGCAAAGTTGAAATGACTTCTAAATATGTAGAAAATGAAATTGGATACAAAGTGGAAGTAGAAGGTGGAGTAATAAAAAATAAAGAAGAAGCAGGTTGCCCAAAAGGAACTACACTTATAATAACAGACTTGTTTTTTAATACACCAGTTAGATATAAATTCTTAAAAAAAGATTTTACAGAAGCAGGATATATTGAGGATGTAGTAACAAGAATTGCATTAATACATCCAGAAATTGCAGTAAAATTAATAAACACAGGGAAAACAATAATTCAAACTCCTGGAAATAATGACTTTAAAGCAGTTATATATAGCATATATGGAAAAGATATTGCTGAAAATATAGTTGAAGTAAACTATAATTATGAAGATATAACAGTTACAGGAGTAATTGGAAAGCCAGTTATTGCACGCTCAAACCGTTCAAATCAATTATTTTTTGTAAATAAAAGATACATAAAAGACAAAACTTTAACAGGTGCGGCAGAACAAGGATATAAAGGGCTAATTACAATTGGCAAATATGGATTTTTAGTATTAAATATTGAAATGAACCCACAAAAAGTGGATGTTAATGTTCACCCAGCAAAATTAGAAGTAAGATTTGAAGAAGAAAGTAAGGTATTTAAAGCAGTATACCATACAATTAAAGATGGACTACTAAAAGGAGATTTGGTTGCAGATACTGAAAAAGGACCAGAAGAAAATAAAACAGTATCAATGGATACAATAGTTGTAAATACAGCACCAGTAGAACAAATAAAATATGATAACAAAATTGAAGAAAAACATTTTGGCGGATTATTTAAGAGATTTAAAAAAGAAGAAACAGAAGAGCCTGAAGATAAAGGCAATTTAATAGCACAAATATATTCTAACAAAATGGGATTGGATGATTTAAAAAAGAAAGAATCAGTAGCTGAAGATACAGCAGCGTATGAATTACCTATAAGCGAGGATAAAACAGCTAAAGAAAGTGGAAGCAATATTATAAACAATATTAATAAATTGGAGGAATTAAAAGTAGATGATACACCAAAGAACTTTGATGAAATGTATATTAAAACTTTTGGAGCAATGCCATCTGATGTAAGAAAGCAAGAACAAGAGGAGAAAGCAAAAGAAGCGAAAATAACTGTACAACCACAAGAGATGACATCATTGGAAAACATATCTATTTTTAAAGAAAAGGAAAAAAATACAATTCCACCATATAAATTTATAGGAATAGCATTTTCAACATATATAATTTTAGAACTAGAAAATGAACTATATATATTAGATCAACATGCTGCCCACGAAAGAATTTTATATGAAAAAGTAAAGAAAAATTATTATAGTGATACAGAAAAAGATTCTCAACTAATGCTATTACCAGACATTATAAATTTATCACATAAAGAAATGGACATAGCTAAAGAAAACATGGATATGTTTAGAAAAGCTGGCTTTACTTTAGAAGAATTTGGAGAAAACACAATTAAATTAAGCGGAGTTCCAAATATATGCCTAGATTTAGACACAAAAGAGCTATTTTTAGAAACTTTAGACGAAATAAATACAGTGGCAAGAACTGCGAAACAAGAAATAGAGGAAAAATTTATTGCAACAGTAGCATGTAAAGCAGCAGTAAAAGCTAATATGGCACTTACTCAATCAGAAGTAGATAATTTAATGAAACAACTATTAGTACTTCCAAACCCATTTACATGTCCACATGGAAGACCAACAGCAATAAAAATGACAAAAACAGATATAGAAAAGAAATTTTCAAGAAGATAGGAGAATAAAATGGTTATATTTATTTATCTTTGTATTTTAGCATTAAACTTAGCAGCAATTTTTATGACATATAAATTTTTAGGAGAGGATATAGAAAAAAAGGAAAAAGCTATTTTTATTGTAATTGGAATTGCTATTATGTATATGACAGTGTCTTTAACATATTGGCTAAGCACTAAAAATATTGACTTAGGAGTATCAAAAGATGTTGGGAAAAACTTTATTACATTTACCTTTGTTCCAATAAATAGCATGCTAGTATTACCATTTCTAGCTAGGTCATATAAATACTTAAAAGAAAGTAAATTAAGTACACAAAAATTTAGAAATCGTGTTATATTAGCAACAGTAATTTTGGTAATTGCATTAATAGTTGAATTTTTCTATTTTAAAGATATTCAAAATGGAATTTTAAGTATTATACAATCAGCCAAATAGAAAGGAATGATATTAAATATGAAGCCAAAGGTAATTGTCATATGTGGGCCAACAGCATCTGGAAAAACTAGTTTATCTATTGAACTTGCAAAAAAAATAGATGGTGAAATTATATCAAGCGATTCTATGCAAATTTATAAAGATATGAGTATAGGAACAGCTAAGCCAACAGTAGAAGAAATGCAAGGAATACCACATTATTTATTAGACTTTGTTTTACCAAGTGAAAGATATAGTGTGGCAGATTTTAAAAAAGAAGCTACTAAAAAAATAGAGGATATTTTAAGTAGAAATAAAACACCAATAATAGTTGGAGGAACAGGACTATACGTTGATTCGCTAACTAAAAATATTTCATATCCTGAAATTGAAATAGATTTAAAGTATAGAGAAGAGTTAGAAAACTTAATAGAGAAAAACGGACTAGAAAGTTTATATAGACAAGCAGTACAAGTAGATGAACAAGCAATGAAAAATATCAGTGCAAATGATAAAAAGCGTATAATGAGAGTACTAGAAATTTATCATCAAACAGGAAAAACAAAAACTCAATTAGAAGCAGAATCTAGGCTAATACCACCTCCATATCAATATATAGTTTTTGCAATTGACATGGATAGAGAAAAACTATATGAGCGTATAAACAAAAGAGTTGACATTATGATAGAACAAGGATTAATTGAAGAAGTTCAGGAATTAATAGAAAAATACAAAGAATTTCCAACAGCAATGCAAGGATTGGGATATAAAGAAGTAGTTGAGTACTTAGATGGAAAAACTACTAAAGATGAAATGATAGAAAAACTAAAAATGGAAACTAGAAGATATGCTAAAAGACAATTGACATGGTTTAGAAAAGACAAAGAAATAAAATGGATAAATGGTTTGGCACCATTAGAACAAAATATACAATATATTTTGGAGGAATACAGTGGAAAAGAAAACAAGTAAAAAGAAAGAGCGAAAAAATAAAGTGAATTTTCAAATGCTAAAGAGTAATAAGAATACTCTAATTATTTCTGCTGTAATACTTGGTGTTATAATATTTTGCATATATAAAGTAGTAGTTTTTGTTAAAAATCCAACAGATACATTTACAGTAGAACAAGGAAAAATATATCAAGAAGAAAGGGCAATTGGATATATTATTCGTGAAGAAACTATTGTAAAGGGTTCTAACTATAAAAATGGAATAGAGCAAATAAAAACTGAAGGAGAAAGAGTAGCAAAAGGAGAAGCAATATTTCGTTATTATTCTGCTGGAGAAGAAAACTTAATAAGTAAAATAAAAGATTTAGATGCAAAAATAGATGAAGCAATGTCAAATGAAAAAGACTTATATTCAGGAGATACAAAGGCATTAGAAAAACAAATAGAAAATCAAATAATGGCTTTAAGAGATGAAACAAATTTACAAACTATAATAAAAGCTAAAAAGGATATTTCAAATAATATTGTAAAAAAAGCTAAAATAGCAGGAAAGTTAAGCCCATCAGGCTCATATTTAAGTAAACTTATAAATGAAAGAAGCAAATATGAAAATCAACTAAATGAGGGAGCAGAACAAGTAAGTTCACCAATAAGTGGTGTGGTTTCATATAAAGTAGATGGATATGAAGAAAAACTTAGCACTAACGATTTTTCAAAAATAACGTCAAAACTTTTGGAAAATTTAAATTTAAAAACAGGACAATTGGTTGCAGACAGTAAAGAAAGTGCCAAAATTATTAATAATTTTGAATGTTATATTGCTTGCGTTTTAAACTCTGAACAAGCCAAAGAAGCCGAAGTTGGAAAAACAGCCAAATTAAGACTTTCAAATCATGAAGAAATTACAGGTACTATAAAATATATTTCAAAAGAAGATAACAAAATAATTGTTATATTTGAAATAGATGAGCAAGTACAAGAATTAGTTAGCTATAGGAAAATTTCATTTGATATAATTTGGTGGAGTTATAGCGGAAAGAAAATTCCTAATACAGCAATAGGAAAAGAGCAAAAAGGAGAAAATGAGGTTGCTTATATAACTAGAACCAGAAATGGTTATCAAGATAAAATATGGGTTAAAATTTTAAGACAAAACGATAAATACTCAATAGTAGACAATTATACAAGTGAAGAATTAAAAGCACTTGGTTATACAAGTGAAGAAATAAAATCAAGAAAAACATTAACATTATATGACGAAATATTGAAAAATCCGACACAATAATATTACAACAATGTTACAAAAATATTAAATTATTATTACAAACTAAAAAACTATTGACAATATGAGCAAAAAGTTAGATACTAGTTACAGTTAAAAACTAAGGACGAGTAAATTTTAGGAGGTTGTTTAAAATGGCAGGAGCTATTATGGAAAAAGTATGGGGATTATTTGGAATGGATTCAGCAGAAGATAGAGAAGAAATGGAAGAAAACGAAACAGAAGAAGTTGAAAATGAGGAAGAAGAACAAGAAGAAAAAAAATTATGGGGAAGAAAAAACAACAAAGTTGTTACAATGCCTCAAGTTCAACAAGTAAAAATGGTTATTTCTCAACCTACTACTTTTGAACAAGCTGCAAATATTTGCGATTTACTAAAACAAAAAAAATCAGTAATAGTAAACCTAGAATATGTTAATAAAGATGTTGCAAGAAGAATTATAGATGTTGTATCAGGAGCTGTACATGCTTTAGATGGACATATGCAAAAAATATCTAATTCTATAGTATTAATTGCACCATTCAATTATGATATTGAAAGCGAAGTTGCAAGAGATGAAATAAAAAGTAAATTATCAGTTTCATGGTTAAGAAATGGAAACAATTAGGAGGAATAAATATGCTTACACCTTTAGACATTGAAAATAAAAAATTTTCAAAACAAATGATGAATGGCTATAGTGTAGATGAAGTAGATGAATTTTTAGATGAACTAACAGCCGACTATGAAAAAGTATATAAAGAAGCATCAGAAGCTAAAAACAAAATAGAAGATATGCAAGAAGATATGGCAAAATATAAGAACATAGAGAATACATTACAAAATACATTAATTATGGCACAAACAGCAGCAGATGATGTTAAAAACTTAGCAAAACAACAAGCAGAAGCAATAATAAATGAAGCACAAGCTAATGCAAAACAAGCAGTTATGGAGCTAGAACAAGAAATTTCAATTAAACAAAAAGAATTAGAAGAATTACAAAAACAATTTGATGTATATAAAGCAAAAATGGAATCACTTCTTATTTCTCAATTGGAACTATTAAAAGATGTAAATAAAGATTAAAACAAAAGGATGATTTAGAAGAATAAACCTAAATCATCTTTTTAAATATAAAACTAAAAAAATCTTGAAAAATAAATTATAATTTAGTACATCTAAAATGGCGCCTTGTAAGGGACGCCATTTTTTGTACATGACGCAAAAAAACATTTCTTTCATAAAAATATTTGGAGATAATAAAAAATGCTTTACATTTAAATTATTTTAATATATAATACAAATGCAATATTACAAAACGTTAACATTATTACAATTGCGTTAAGATAATGTTACATTTTTGTTAAAAGCATTGACATATTAGCAGAAAAATATAAAATATATGTATATCATTATAGAGGTACTATGAGAGTAATTAGTGGAACAGCAAGAGGAACTAAATTAAATTCAATTGAAAGCCTTTCAACAAGGCCTACACTTGATAGAGTAAAAGAATCTGTATTTAATATTATTCAAACTAAAATACAAGATTCAATTATTTTGGATTTATTCTCAGGAAGTGGAGCAATTGCAATAGAATTTTTAAGCAGAGGAGCAACAAAAGCATATTTATGCGAAAAAAATCCTACTGCAGTAAAAATGATATACAGTAATTTGCAAAAAACAAAGTTAGAAGATAAATCAACAGTAATTTGTAAAGATTATAAAAAAACTTTAGAATTATTAAAACAGCAAAATTTGCAATTTGACTTTGTATATGTAGATCCGCCATATCAAGCTAATATTGCAGTTGATTCTGTAACAAGAATTTTATCACTAGATTTACTAAAGGAAAAGGGAAATATAATCATAGAAACCGATGATGAGAAACGAGAACTACTCGAACTAGAAAAATTAAATGTAGAAATATTAGATATAAGAAAATATGGAAGAGTAAGTCTTATATTCTTAGCAAAAAGTGCAGAAAATTAGCACTTGAAAGGGGTTAAAAACGATGGAAATATTTACCTTATTAGAAACTTTAGAGGATATGCTAGAAAAGAGCAGAAGTGTTCCTTTTTCTGGCAAATGTATGGTAGATAAAGAAGAAATTCTAGATATAATTAAAGAAATTAGATTAAAATTACCAGATGAGCTAAAACAAGCTAAATGGGTAAAAGAAGAAAGACAAAGAATTTTAGTAGAGGCCCAAAATGAAGCTGATGAAATAATTAAAGAAGCTGAAAATAGAATTATTTCTATGATTGATGAACATGAAATTACAAGAAAAGCATATGAGAAAAAGGTAGAAATCATAGAAACTGCAAATGAAATGTCAAGAGAAATATCAAAGGGAACAAAAGAATATGCAGATAGTGTGCTAGCAGGCATTGAAGTTGCACTTCAAGATGCAATGAAGGTAATTCAAAATAACAGAAAAGAACTTAAATAATAATTTTGAAGGGTCAGACATCTTGAAACGTCTGACCTTTATTTTGTATAAAAGGAGAACACTGGTGGCAAAGAGAAGAAAAAAGAAAAATAAGATAGATATAAATATAGCAGTTGTAGGGTTAGTAGTACTTAGTGTACTATTAATGATTTTAATATATGCTAAATCAGGTAGCATAGGCAGAATGTTAAGCCCTATGCTTGGAGGAATAATGGGATTTATAAAGTATATTATTCCGATAGGAACTCTAATAATAGCAATATATATGACTCATAATGATAAAGAATATATGACACATAAACTAATTCAATATGGAATATTTTTGCTATGTATTGCTGCGTTTTTTAGTATTATAAATGGAAATTTACAAACAGAAGATAATTTTAGCAATATAATAAAAACAGCCTATGAAAATGGAGAACAGGAAAAATATACAGATGGTGGAGCAATAGGGGCAATAATTGCAGTTCCACTAATTAAAGCATTAGGAAATGTAGGAGCAATAATAGCAACAATAGGAATAGCTATTATTTTACTAGTATTTATGTTTGGAATTAAGCCAGCAGAATTAATTAGTGATTGGCTAGATGAATTAGAAGAAAGAAAAGAAGAAAAACGAAAAGAAAGAAAAAGCAAACATTCTTATGAAGAAGAGCCTGTTGTTAAAGAAGATAGAAGAAGCAGAAAATTAAGAGAACAAGAAGAAGCCTCAAAATTAGCATCTCAGTTTGAAGATCAATTAACAATAAATATAAATGATAAAGAAGAAAAACAAGAAAAGAAAAAATATAATCATGATGATTTATCAATTCCTTTCTTTAGTAAAAAGAAAGAAGAAGAAACTTCACCAGATGTAATAGACGCTAATTTGTTTAAGCAAGTAGAGGAACAAAAAGAAGATAAAACAAAAGAAGTATTGCAATTAGAACACACAATAACAGAGGAAGATGAAAATTATGAATTTCCACCAGTTCAGTTATTAGCTGAACCAGAGAAAAAAGCAAACAAGGGTGGAAAAAAGGCTGTAATGGATACAGCAACTAGGTTACAAAAAACTTTGTATAGCTTTGGAGTATCAGCAAAAGTGGAAAATGTATCTGTTGGACCGGCAATTACTAGATATGAATTAAAGCCAGCAGAAGGTGTAAGAGTTAGCAAAATTGCAAATTTATCAGATGATATTGCTCTTAATTTGGCAGCTGAAAGTATTCGTATTGAGGCACCAATACCTGGCAAACAAGCTGTAGGAATTGAAATTCCAAATAAAGAAAATGAAGTTGTACATTTTAGAGAAATTATAGAGTCAGCAGCATTTCAAGAACATAAATCAAAATTAGCATTTGGACTAGGAAAAGATGTTGCAGGAGAGCCAGTAGTAACAGATATAGCAAAAATGCCACACGTATTAATTGCAGGAGCAACAGGTTCTGGTAAGAGTGTGTGCATAAATACATTAATTTCAAGTATAATATATAAAGCAAAGCCAAGTGAAGTAAAACTTTTGATGGTTGACCCAAAAGTTGTTGAACTTTCTGTATATAATGGAATACCACATTTACTTATTCCAGTTGTAACAGACCCTAAAAAAGCAGCTGGAGCATTAGCATGGGCTGTACAAGAAATGGAAAATCGTTATCAAATTTTTGCTAAAAAAGGTGTTAGAGATATAAAAGGGTATAATGAAGTATCAAAGCAAGAAGATGGAGGAGTGTTACCTCAAATTGTAATTATTATAGACGAGCTTGCAGATTTGATGATGGTAGCCTCAAAAGATGTTGAAGATTCAATTTGCCGTTTAGCACAAAAGGCAAGAGCAGCAGGAATGCACTTGGTAATTGCAACACAAAGACCATCTGTAGATGTTATTACAGGTATCATTAAAGCAAATATACCATCAAGAATTTCATTTGCAGTATCTTCACAAATAGATTCAAGAACAATATTGGATATGGTAGGAGCAGAAAAATTGCTTGGAAAAGGTGATATGCTATTCTATCCAGCAGGTGCACCAAAGCCTACTAGAGTCCAAGGAGCATTTGTGTCAGACAAAGAAGTAGAAAAAATAGTAGACTTTATTAAAGCAAATGGAGAAGTTAAATATAACGAGGATATAATTGAACAAATTGAAAATGCAAATAAAACAGAAAAGGATTTAGAAGCTGAACAAGCTGCGGATGATGATGGAACAGACCCATTATTAATGGAAGCAATTGATACAGTTGTAGACACAAGACAAGCCTCTACTTCATTTATACAAAGAAGATTTAAAGTAGGATATGCAAGAGCAGGAAGAATAATTGACCAAATGGAAGAAAGAGGAGTAATATCAGGATACCAAGGCAGCAAACCTCGTGAAGTGCTTATGTCTAAAGAAAGATGGCAAGAGTTAAAAATGTCAGCAACAGAAAGTACAGAAGAATAATTTTTCAAGAGGATATAATGGAGAGAAAAACAGAAAAACTATTACGTAAAATTCATATTAAAGACTATACAAATAGCTTGGAGAAGGTTTTAGAGGAAAAGAATTTTTCTATAGATACTAAAAATCTTCTTTTAAGCATGGTATATAAAATTGAGAACTCATATAAAGATTATGAAAAAACAAAAGTGCAGGTATGTGATAAGGGAGAATTTTTAGATAAGATAATAGATATTATAAAAAATGATTGTAATGAAATTATAGTTACAAATAATCCAATAGAAGAAAATAAAAAATTTACAGTGGATAAAGAAAATGGAAAAATAATAGCTTTAGGAAATGAATTGACTTTATTAAAAAGTATACTAGTTATGGGACAAGAGAAAATAAGTTTAGCGGCAGAGGAAAACATACTTGAGCCATCAATTAGCTACTTTTTAAATACAGCCAACTCAGCAAATGAAGTAGAGGTAATTCGTGATTTTAATGGTTGGTCCTGGGATATATCAAGCCAAGATATTGAAAATAAACAAATAAATATAGCTTTTCAAACATTGGTATATCTACTAGATTATGAATTTATAAAAAACTGGATTAACAATACTAGCAAATTGGCAGATTATTTAATGCTTATGGAGAATACACTAGAGGAAAACTTTGGAGAGCAAAGAGCAAAACAACTAGTAAAAATATTTTGTAAAATTGCAATTGAAGAAAAATCTAAAAAAGATAAAAAAGAACTAGAAGTATGGGAAAAATTGCAAAGAGATTCAAACATAGAATTTAAAAAATTAGAAAATAAAGCACAGTACTTAGAAGAACTTACAGAAGAGAAAAAAAGAATAACTAAGCAAATAGAAAAAATTGATAAATTAACCAATAATCCAGAGTTATTGAAAAAAGAATATAATGAGAGAAATGCTAAACTTCCAAATAAGGAAAAAATATTTAGTGTTAGGCAGCTTGCTAATAAACTAGAAGTAGAAAGACAAGAATATGTAGAAAAAATAAAAGAATGTAATAACTTAATAGAACCAAGAGGATATGTTGCACGAAAATTAGAAGTAGAAAAGAAATATGAGTTTTTAAATTCGTTAGAATTAACATCTGATAAAAACGAGCAATATACAATTTGTAATTTATGTACATTATTTTTAGAATGTTTTAGAATAAAAATTATGAAAGCTGCAATAAAACAAGATATAGTTAAGTACATTTATGAACTAAGGTATTATAGATTTTTAATGATTGATAATATTAATAGTTTAAAAGACTTAGAAGAATTGAAGCAAAAATTTGAAGAGCTAATTGGTGTAATTTATGAAAGAGCGAGAGCACTAAATGTAATAGAAGATGTAACTAAAGATGAAAATGCAAATTATGAAATTATAAGTAAAATATTTGATAGCAAAATGATAGATTTAAACAATATGGTGATTGAAACAAAGGTAGAAGATGGTAAATTATTTATAGAATATTATGATACAAATATTTTAGAAACAACCATTGAACTACATAGTGATAAAACAATAAAATTAAATAAAAAAACTAAACTATTTGTGTAAGAAAAGGAGAATTTTATGAAAATAACATTTTTAGGTGCAACCAAAATGGTTACTGGTTCTAACTTTTTAGTAGAAGGAGCTGGTAAAAAATTTTTAGTTGATTGTGGAATGTATCAAGGTGGGGATAGAGATGAAATGCAAAACCATGAGCCATTTGCATATGATGTAAATGAAATTGACTTTATGTTATTAACACACGCACATATAGACCATTCAGGTAGAATTCCTAAACTATATAAAGAAGGTTATAGAAACCCAGTTATAACAACAAAAGCAACAAGAGATTTGTGCTCAATAATGTTGCCAGATAGTGGACATATTCAAGAACAAGAAATTGAGTGGAGAAACAGAAAAAGAATGAGAGAGGGCAAGGAAGCTCTTCCTCCATTATATACAGCACAAGATGCAATAGATACAATGGAAATATTTAAACCAGTAAATTATGACGAAATTGTAGAAATAGACCCTAATATTTATGTAAGATTTAATGATGCAGGACATATGCTTGGATCAGCAATTATTGAGGTGTGGGTAAAGGAAGATGGCAAAGAAACTAAGGCAGTATTTACAGGAGATTTAGGTAATAATGATATTCCACTTTTATCATCACCAACAATGATAGAAACTGCAGATTATTTAGTAATGGAATCAACCTATGGTGGAAGGTTGCATATAAGAAATGATGATAAAGCAAATATGTTTTTAAATATAGTTTCAGAAACATTAGATAAAGGCGGAACTGTTGTTATACCATCATTTGCAGTTGGAAGAACACAAGAAATTTTATATGAATTAAATAATTTAAAAGACATACAAGATAGTGAAGAATTCAAGAAAAAATATGCAACATTAATGAGAGCACCTGTATATGTTGATAGCCCACTTGCAATTTCTGCAACAGAAATATTTAGAGAAAATGCAAATTTATTTGATGAAGAAACACAAGCAATTATTGAAAGTGGAGATAATCCACTAGAATTTCCAGGCTTACAATTTACAAAAACAGCAGAAGAGTCAAAGGCGTTAAATGAAAAAAATGAGTCAGCAATTATTATTTCTGCTAGTGGTATGTGTGAGGTAGGAAGAATTAAACATCACTTAAAACATCATTTATGGGATCCTAATAGTACAATTTTATTTGTTGGTTATCAAGCACCAGGAACATTAGGAAGAAGAATAGTTGATGGAGAAAAAAAGGTAAAAATATTTGGAGAAGAAATTGCTGTAAATGCAAGAATAGAATATATAGAAGGATATTCAGGTCATGCAGACCAAGAATGGTTAATGAATTTTGTATATTCATTTATTACAAAACCAAAGCATATCTTTTTAGTTCATGGAGAACCAGCAGGACAAGAAATATTAAAATCAAAAATTGTTGATGAAATAGGTTTACCTGTAACTATTCCAGAATATGGTCAAACATACACATTAGACGAAAACTTAACTATGGAACAAACAGTAGCACCAATGACAACTCAAATAGGCGTAAAACGCGAGGTTATGGACAAAATTAGACTATTAAAAAATGAATTAAATGACATGGAAACTATTGTAAAAGAAGATTATTTATCTAAAAAAGATAATGAGGACGAAATAAGTTTATTAAAATTAAGACTAAAAGAAATAGAAGACCAAATTGTAAGAATTGTAGAAAAAAATTAAAGAGGAAAGACTAATGAAAAATAAATATAATAATGATGCTATAATTGGTGGTAAAAACATTACCGCCAGTTATACAAAAAATGGGGAGTTACTAAGAGTAATGTACCCATTTCCTGACTTTAGAAGTTGGATAGATGAGTTTAAAACAGGAGTAAAAGTAAATGACTCAGGAATAATATATTTACATGAAGATATAAATAACCAATATAATCAATATTATACTGAAGATACTAATATTTTACATACTGAAATTACAAATACATATTTTAATTTAAAAATAAAACAAACCGATTTTGTTTTATTAAAAAATTCTGTACTAGTAAAAAAATATGAATTTGAAAATAAAAACAATATAGAATTAAATGTAAATTTTCTAATACATTCAAAACTCTTAACAAACTGTAATAATATGGTAAGTGGAGAGGTTAAAAATGATGCCTTAATTCAGTATTGTCATGATTACACAATGTATACTTTTTCAGACAAGCCGTTTTTAAGTTATCAGATAAACAATACAAAAGAGAATATATCAAGTGGAATAGTAAAAGACAAAGACTATATAGGAATGTCATGTGATTCTAGTATAAGCTATGATGTAGGAACGTTAAAACCAAATGAGAAAAAAGAACTAATTGTATATTTGTATTTCAAAAAAAGTGAAGAAGTAACAGAAGAGATATTTAATAAAGAATTAGTGGAAATTAAAAAGCTAGATATAAAAAAGGAAGAACAAACAGTAGAAAAGTATTGGAAAAAGTATGTAAAAGAGCATACTGCAATAGAATTAAAAAGGGAAACTAATGCAATAAATAAAAAGTTTAATCAAATATATAAAAGGAGCATTCTATTATTTCCTTTATTAATAAATCAAGAAACAGGTGGAATATCTGCAGCAGTGGAAGTTGACGAAAATATGACTAAATGTGGAAGATATAGTTATTGCTGGCCAAGAGATGCTGTATTTATTACAAGAGCATTAGACAGCTTAAAAATGACTAGAGAAACGGAAAAATTCTATAAAATATTTTGCAAAGATACACAAAACAAAAATGGAATGTGGGAGCAAAGATTTTATACAGATAAGAGATTAGCACCATGCTGGGGATACCAAATAGATGAAACAGCAAGTGTAGTTTTTGGAGTTTATGAACACTACAAAGTTACAAAAGACCTAAAGTTCTTAAAAGACACATATAAAATGTGCGAAAAAGCAGTTAAATTTTTATGTACATATATGGATAATATTCTAGGAACAAAGGACAAATCAGACATTGTAAAAAATGAAATTGAGGCAACTTATCATACAGAAAACAGAAATAAATTACCAGACAGCTATGATTTGTGGGAAGAAAGTGAAGGAATACATTTATATTCTTTAGCATGTATTTATTCTGCTTTTAATGCAATAACAGAAATTCATTCTATATTAAAGCCAGAATATGAGCAAAATAACCGTTTAAAAGTAGAAGCAATGAACAAACTAGAAAATGCTACTAAAAAATATAATCAAGAAATAAAAAAGTACATTTCAAATAATTTATATAATGAAAAAACAAAAACTTTTACAAGAAATTTAAAAGACGAAAAAACAGATATAAGCCTACTAGGAGTAGTAACACCATTTGATATTTTCTCTCCAAAAGAAAAGAAAGTATTAAATACAATAGAAAAAATAAATATGACGTTAAGAACTTATACAGGTGGATATTTAAGATATGAAAATGATAATTACTGTGAAGGTAAAAATCCATGGACAATAGCAACTTTGTGGATGGCAATGTACTACCAAAAATCAGGAGAAAAAAGAAAAGCAAATGAGTGTATAGAATTTGTTATAAAATCAGCAAATGAGCATGGATTTATAGCAGAGCAAGTAGATAACCAAACAATGACATCAGCATGGGTAAATGGACTAGCATGGGCACATGCAATGTTTATAGGTTTATATGAATAAAAAATTATAATTTCTTTAACTAGATTTATACATTAAGAAAGGAATGATATTTAAATTGGCTAAGGCAAAAACAGTATTTGTATGTAGTAGTTGTGGATATGAGTCAACTAAATGGTTAGGCAAGTGCCCACGGATGCAATGAATGGAATAGTTTTTATGAAGAAAAAGTTTCAAAAGATACAACAGGCTCTGGGGATAGAAAAAACAAGGTAGTTACACCAAGAGCTTTGAATGAAGTAATTGGAAAAGATGCAATACGAACACATACTGGAATTGGAGAATTAGACAGAGTACTAGGAGGAGGCTTAGTAAAAGGCTCACTTGTATTGTTAGGAGGAGAGCCAGGAATTGGTAAATCTACTTTAATTCTACAACTTTGCGATAAGGTACAAGGAGAGGGTAAAGTTTTATATGTTTCAGGAGAAGAATCAGCAGAACAAATAAAATTAAGAGCAGACAGATTAGGTATTCATAATGATGACATTTTGTTCTTAGGAGAAACAGATATAGAACTTATAGAAAACTCTATTCTAGAAATTAAGCCAAAACTTGTAATTATAGACTCAATACAAACTATGTATTCTGATGAAATATCTTCAGCAGCAGGTACTGTTAGCCAAGTACGTGAAATTACAGCAAGAATTATGCGTGTATGTAAAAGTAATGAAATTACGACAATTATAATTGGACATGTTACTAAAGAGGGAAATATAGCAGGACCTAGAGTGCTAGAGCATATGGTAGATACGGTTTTATATCTAGAAGGAGAAAGATATTTTTCGTACAGAATTTTACGTGGAGTAAAAAATCGTTTTGGTTCAACAAATGAAGTTGGAATGTTTGAAATGCAAAGTGAAGGAATGGTGGAAATTACAAATCCATCTTCTGTACTTATTTCTGAAAGAGAAGATAATCCATCAGGTTCTGTAATTGTAGCAAGTATGGAAGGAACAAGACCATTGCTTGTAGAATTACAAGCACTAACTACTCCAACAGTTTTTGGACTTCCAAGAAGAGCTGCAAATGGAATTGATTACAATAGGCTTACCCTATTAGTTGCAGTTCTAGAAAAAAGGGCAGGTTTAGCATTAAGTTCACAAGATATTTATTTAAATGTGGTAAGTGGAATAAAAATAAGCGAACCAGCAGTAGATTTAGGAACAATTTTAGTGTGTGCGTCAAGTTTTAAAAATACTAGTATAGATAAAAGAACGGTTATAATTGGAGAGGTAGGACTAACAGGAGAAGTTAGAGCAGTAAATTTAATAGATAAAAGATTAAAAGAAGCAGAAAAATTAGGATTTAAAACTTGTATTATACCGGAAAGTAATAAAAAACTCTTGAAAGAAAATTATAAGTTAGATATAATAGGGGTCAGAAATGTTAGCGATGCGATGAAAGCAGTTGGTCTTAAATCTTAAAAATAATTAGCATCTTGCGTTGTAAAAGAATGTTACTATATAAGGAGGAGGAAAATGGCTTTAAAAAAGGAAGAAGCAGTCATTACAGAAGTATTAAAAATGATTGCACCTGGTACACCAATTCGTGATGGACTAGAAAATATTTTAAAAGCAAAAACTGGTGCTTTAATTGTAATTGGAGATACAAAAGAGGTATTGGATTTAGTAGATGGTGGGTTTCAATTAGATGTTGATTATACTTCATCTAGATTATATGAACTTGCAAAAATGGATGGGGCAATAGTACTTAGTAGCGACTTGAAAAAAATACTTTATGCAAATACTCAAATAATTCCTTCACCTAATATTATAACAACAGAAACAGGAACAAGGCATCGTACAGCAGAACGTACTGCAAAACAAACTGGAGCATTAGTAATTAGTATATCTCAAAGAAGAAGCATAATTACAATATTTAAAGGAAACTACAGATATGTACTAGAAAATACTGCTGAAGTAATTTCAAAGGCAAATCAAGCATTACAAACTGTTGAAAAATATAAGAAAGTATTTGACAATAAGTTAAGTTTATTAAATGAATATGAATTTAATGATATTGTAACACTTGAAAATGTAATAAATGCAATTCAAAGAGCAGAAATGGTAATGAAAATAGTAGAAGAAGTTCAAAAGTCTATTTATGAGCTAGGAGAAGAGGGCAGATTATTAGAAATGCAACTTGAGGAGTTAATAGGTGATTTAGAACAAGAGGAACTATTAATTGTTAAAGATTATATTGCTCCGGGTAAAAAAAGAACTGCTGAAAAAGTATTAGAGGAAATAAAGACATTAGAATATGATGAACTAATGGTACAAGAAAAAATTGCAAAAATTCTGGGATATGAAGATTTTGATTCATATGATGAAGTAGCAGTTTATACAAGAGGATATAGAGTATTGAACAAAATACCTAGAATGCCAAGTAATATAGTAGAAAACTTAGTCAAATCTTTCAAGTCTTTTCAACATATATTGGATGCTGACTTACAAAAACTTGATGATGTTGATGGAATTGGAGAAGTTAGAGCAAGGACAATAAAAAGTTCATTAAAACGTATGCAAGAACAATTTGTATTTGACAATTTAATATTGTAAATGTATAATTGGGTTATTGTAAAATGATAGTGTTAAGCAGTCTATGAAAAATTGTAGCGGAGCACAGTGTGCTCCATAAAAATAGAGGAGAGAAAAGTATGAAAAAATTTAAGATAGTATTATTAATTATAGCAATTATTTTAGTGGTTGCTGGAATAGGATTTGTAAGTTATGGCTTTTATAAAAAAGCAACTACCAATATTCCAAACCCAGTTGCAACAATAGAAGTTGAGGACTATGGAACAGTTAAAGTTGAACTTTATCCAGACCAAGCTCCAAATACTGTAGCTAACTTTATTAGATTAGCAAACCGTGGATTTTATAATGGATTGACATTTCATAGAACAATACCAGATTTTATGATACAAGGTGGAGATAAATCAGGAACTGGTTCAGGTTCACCAAGTTTAAGTGATATTAAAGACAATGTATCAAATGATGAAGTATATAACATTGAAGGAGAATTTATTGCAAATGGACATAACAATACATTAAAACACAAAAAAGGTGTTATATCAATGGCAAGAAAAGATTATAGTAGCTACAGTAGTATAAACCCATCTTTAACTACTTATGGGTATAATTCAGCAGGATCTCAATTCTTTATTATGACAGCAGACAATACTTACTTAGACGGATATTATGCAGCTTTTGGAGAGGTTAAAGAAGGAATGGATATAGTTGAAAAAATATCAAATGTTGAAGTATATTACAGAAGTTCTGACTTAAAAGAAGGAGAAAGTGCACCAAAGGATAGCGATGGAAATGAAATTTCATCAGATAAACCAAAAAAAGCACCAGTAATTAAAAGTATAACAGTAGAAACATACGGCGTAGACTACGGAATTCCTAAAACAGTGCAAGAATTTGATATGAATTCATGGTATACTAATTATTTAATGAAACAATATGGATATTCAAATTAATTAAAAAATATAAAAAATGCTTGCAATTAATGGAAAAATAGGGTATAATATAACTGCATAAAAAATTACTAGAAGAGTGGGAACAAATCCCACTCTTCTATTATGAAGAAAGGAGAAAGGCGTTAAAGGAAAAGCGAAAGAGTCCTTTAACTGACAAAAAGGTCAGTTAAAAAACGTCCTTAAACTGACATGGAAGAAAAAATAGAGGCTTTAATTGGCAAAACAATTAAAGATTTAGGCTATGAATTATATGATGTTATTTATGAGAAAGAGGCAAAAGATTATTACTTACGTATTTTTATAGATACACCAAAGGGTATTAGCTTAGATGATTGTGAAAAGGTAAATGATGCAATAAACCCAATATTAGATGAGGCAAATTATATAAAGGACCAATATTTTTTAGAGGTTTCTTCACCAGGCGTTGAACGAAGATTAAGAAAGGATAGGCACTTTGAAGCAAGCATAGGAAAAGAGGTTGAAGTTAGCTTATATAGCCCAATAATATTAAAACAAGAAGAAATTACTGAAAAAAAGAAAAAAAGTAATACTACAAAAAATATTTCAGGAATATTAAAAAGTTTTGATGAAAAAAATATAACATTAGAATTAGAACAAAATGAAGATGTAATAATTGAAAGAAAAAATATATCAAATATAAAAATAAAATTTAATTGGTAATAAGGGAGGAATTTAGAAAAATGAAAAAGAAAGTAAATGTACTTGCAATTGATAGCACAGAATTAATGATGGCATTAGAGGATCTTGAAAAAGATAAAGGAATAAAAAAAGAAGCAATATTAGAGTCAATAGAAACAGCTTTAGTAACAGCATATAAAAGAAACTTTGATTCAGAGGAAAATGTTAAAGTAACAATGGATGGAAAAACAGGTGAAATACATATATATGCTGTAAAAGACGTTGTAGAAGAAGTTGAAAATCCTAATACACAAATATTATTAGCAGATGCTAAAAATATAGACAGTAAACTATTAGTTGGAGATAAAGCTGAAATTGAGCTTATGCCAAAGAACTTTGGTAGAATTGCAGCTCAAACTGCAAAACAAATTATAGTACAAAAAATTAGAGAAGAATCTAGAAATTTGATTTTTGATGAGTTTAATGAAAGAAAAGGTGAAATAGTTTCTGGTATAGTTCAAAAAGCAGACGGAAATATAGTTGTGTTAGACTTAGGAAAACTAGAAGCTGTTATGCCAGCAAAAGAGCAAATTCCAACTGAGCATTATCATGTAAATGACAAAATTAGAGCATATGTTATGAATGTAGAAAAAGGACTAAAGGGTGCCCCACAAGTTACTGTTTCAAGAGCTTGTAGTGATTTTGTTAGAAAATTATTTGAACTTGAAATTCCAGAAATTTATGAAGGAGTTATTGAAATAAAAAGTGTATCAAGAGATGCTGGTAATAGAAGTAAAGTTGCAGTATACTCTCCAGATGAAAATATAGATCCAGTTGGTTCATGTGTAGGACAAAAGGGAATTCGTATTCAAAACATTATAAATGAATTAAATGGAGAAAAAATTGATGTTATTGAATGGAACCCAGACCCAGCAATATATATTTCAGCAGCATTACTACCAGCACAAGTTATGGCAGTTGATGCGCACGAAGAAGAAAAGTTTGCACAAGTAATTGTACCAGATGACCAATTATCATTAGCAATTGGTAAAGCAGGACAAAATGCTAGATTAGCAGCAAGATTAACAGGTTGGAAAATAGACATTAAGAGTGAAACTCAATTTAGAGAAATGTTAGCAAAACAACAAGAAGAAAATACAGAAGAAACTACAATAGAAGAATAAAAAAAGGAAGTGAACATTTTGAAAAATATACCTACTCGTACTTGCATTGGATGCGGAGAACAAAAGCCTAAAAAAGAGCTTATACGTATTGTAAAAAATCAAGCAGGAGAAATAAAAATTGACAGAACAGGTAAATTATCAGGCAGAGGTGCATATATATGTGATAATTCAGAATGTTTAGAAAAGGCAATACGTTCTAAAAAATTGGAAAGATCTTTTGAAATAAAAATAGAAGAAAATGTTTATCAAGATTTGAAAAATATTATAAATCAAGGAGTATAAATTTGGTTAATAATCAAAAAATATGTGGGATGTTAGGAATAGCAACTAAAGCTGGAAAAATAGTTGCAGGAACAGAAGCATGTATACAAGAAATAGAAAAACATAATGTAAAATTGTTAATATTAGCAGCAGATGCGGCTGATAGAACAAAAAATACATTTAAAGAAAAATGTAAAGAATATAATGTTAATGTATATGAAAACTTAACGATTGACGAAATTAGTAATTCGATTGGAAAAGCTAACAAAGCTGTAATTGGAATTAAAGATAAAGGGTTTTCTCAAGCGATAAAAAAATTAATTAATGGGGGTGAAATGATTGGGTAAACTTAAAGTACATGAACTTGCAAAAGAATTAGGGCTAGAAAGTAAAGAACTAATTGCAAAAGCAAAGGAAGTAGGAATTGAGGTAACAAGTCATTTAAGTTCTTTAGAGGAAGAGCAAATTAAAAAAATAAAAAATATTTTTGAAAATAAGGGAGTAAAAACACAAAAAAATATGGAGCAAGAAAAAAGTAAAGAAAAGAAAGAAAAGAATACAAAAAAAGATGCTACACCAGTTATTATAAGACGTGAAGTTATATTAGCTGATGAAGAAAAGCAAGAAAAGAAGCAAGAAAAAACAGAAAGAAAAGATGTAGGCTTTGTAGAAAGAAAAAACAATAAAGACTTTAATATTGTTTATAGAAAACAACAAGTAAAGCCTATGACAGTAAGTGAACTATTTGGATTAAAACCAAACAAAAAAGAAGAGAAAGCTCCAGAAGTAGTTGAGGAGAAAAAGCAAGAAGAACCAAAAGTAGAAGAGAAAAAAGAGGAAGTTAAGCCAGAGGTTAAACCAGAAATTAAACAAGAACCAAAACCTGTAGAAAATAAAGCTACAGTTACTTCAAATGCAGAAAATAAGCCAAATTACCCTAATCGTGAAAGAAATAATAACCAATACCAAAATAATCGTTATGAAAACCACCCACATAACTCAGAAGGTTATCAAAATCGTTATGATAATAGACAAAATAGATTTGGAAACCGTCAAAATAATGGTGGATATGATAATCGTCAAAGAGAAAATAGATTTGAAAATCGCCAAGGTGAAAATAGATTTAATAATAATCGTCAAAATGGAGATAATAGATTTAACAATCAAAATAGAAACGGTCAAAGACCATTTAATAGAAATAATAATGGCAGACCACTAGATAATTATGGAATTGACAAAAATATTAAAGATATAATGGCTACTGAAATAGTAGAAAAAGAAGATAAAAGAGATATTAGTACAAGAGCAATAGATAAAGAAAAAGCTAATAGACATGAGGATAATAAAGCTAAAAAGGGAACTAAAGCAAAGAAGAATGATCGCTTTAGTGAAGATTTTAATGAAGGCAAATTAAAAGACTTAAAACAAGTAGACAAATTATCTCATATGTTTAATGAACAAGATGGAGGAATGCTTGACTACTATGATTTAACAACAGCTAGAGGAAAGAAAAACAAACGTAAACCACAAAAAGATGAAGAAAGAACAAAACAAAAAATATTTGAATTAACAGAAATTACAATTCCTGAAATGATTACAGTAAAAGATTTAGCTGCTGAAATGAAAAAAACTAGTGGAGAAGTAATTAAAAAATTATTTAATTATGGAATTATGGCTACAATAAACAATACAATAGATTTTGATACAGCATTTTTAGTGGCACAAGAATTTGGAATAACAGCAAATAAAAAAGAGGAAGTAAAAGAAGAGGATATTCTATTTGATGATACTGAAGATACAGCAGATGAACTAGAACCAAGACCACCAGTAGTTGTTGTAATGGGACACGTAGACCATGGTAAAACATCACTTCTAGATGCTATTCGTAGTACAAATGTTATTGAAGGTGAAGCAGGAGGAATTACACAACACATTGGTGCATATAAAGTAAATGTAAATGGAAGAGAGATTACATTCTTAGATACTCCCGGCCATGAAGCATTTACAGCAATGCGTGCTAGAGGTGCTCAAATTACAGATATTGCAATTCTTATAGTTGCAGCTGATGATGGAGTTATGCCACAAACAGTAGAAGCAATAAACCATGCAAAGGCAGCAGGAATTCCAATTATAGTTGCAGTTAATAAAATTGATTTGCCAGGTGCAAATGTAGAAAAAATAAAACAAGAGTTAATGGAATACGAATTAGTTCCAGAAGAGTGGGGCGGAGATACAATTTATGTTCCAATATCTGCTAAAAAGAAAATAAACATTGACAATTTATTGGAAATGGTATTACTAGTAGCTGATATGAAAGAACTAAAAGCAAACCCTAATAAACAAGCAAAAGGAACTGTTATTGAAGCAAGATTAGACAAAGCAAAAGGAACTATTGTATCAATGCTTGTACAAAGAGGAACATTAGACGAAGGAGATACAATAGTTGTTGGAAAGTCTATTGGTAGAATTCGTGTAATGAAAAATGATAAAGGTCAAAGAGTTAAAAAGGCTGGACCATCTACACCAGTAGAAATTATGGGATTAACAGAAGTACCAGAAGCTGGAGATACATTCTATGAAGTAAAAGACGAAAAAATGGCAAAACACTTAATAGAAAGAAGAAAACGTCAAGAGAGAGAACAAGCAATTAATGAAAACAGCAAAGTAACATTAAGTAATTTATTTGAAAAAATGGAAAGCGAAAACTTAAAACAATTAAACATTATTGTAAAAGCAGATGTTCAAGGAACAGCACAAGCATTAAAGCAATCACTTGAAAAATTATCAAATGATGAGGTTAAAGTTAAAGTAATACATGCTGTAACAGGTGCTGTAACTGAATCTGATGTTCAACTTGCAAAAGCAGGTAAGTGTATAATTATTGCATTTAATGTAAGACCAGTTAACACTGCAAAAGATATGGCAGAAAAAGAAGGAGTAGAAATTAAACAATACTCAGTTATCTACCAAGCAATTGAAGATGTTGAAGCAGCTATGAAAGGTATGCTAGACCCAGTTTATGAAGAAAAAGTAATAGGAAATGCAGTTGTAAGACAAACTTTCAAAGTTTCAGGAGTTGGAACAATTGCTGGTGCATATGTACTTGATGGAAAAATTGAAAGAAATGCAGGAGTTAGAGTAATACGTGAAAATGTAGTAATACATGATGGAAAACTAATATCATTAAAACGTTTCAAAGATGATGCAAAAGAAGTTACAAAAGGCTTTGAATGTGGACTTCAAATTGAAAACTATAATGATGTTAAAGAAGATGACACATTAGAATTTTATGTAATGGAAGAAGTTAAACGTTAAAAGGAGAGAAAACTATGCCAAAAAACGAGGCAAGACTTAATAGAGTTAATGAAGAATTAAAAAAGGAGATTAGCCGTGTGCTTACTTTTGAGCTTAAAAACTCAAAAGTAACAGGGCTAGTTAGTGTAACAAAAGCTAAAATAACACCTGATTTTAAATATGCTAAAATTTATGTAAGCATTTTAAATTCTAAAAGTATTGGAAAAACAATGGAAGGCTTAAAAGAATCTTCAGGCTTTATACGTAGCCAAGTTGCAAAAAACATTAATTTAAGAATTACACCAGAGCTTATATTTGAAATAGATGATTCTTTAGAGTATGGTGCTAAAATTGATAGCATATTAAATGAATTGAAAAAAGAAAAAGAATAGAGGTATAAAATGACTTTAGATAATATTTTAGAACAAATAAATAAAGCAGAAAAGATAGTAATACTAACACACGAAAATCCAGATGGAGATGCAATGGGAAGTAGTTTAGCTATGTACCATGCATTGAAAGCATACGGAAAAAATCCAGATATAATAATACCAGAACATTCAAAAGTATTTGATTGCTTACCTGGAATAGAAGAAATAAAAACAGAAAGTGATATAGAACATTATGATTTAGCAATATCACTAGACTGTGCATCTATAAAAATGTTAAATGGATTTGCAAAATACTTTGAAAATGCAAAAGTAAAAGTATCTATAGATCATCATGGAACAAATACAATGTTTGGAGATCATAACTATGTAAATCCAGATGCTCCAGCATGTGCACAAATACTATTAGTAATTTTAGAATATTTTGGTATAGAAATTACTAAAGAAATAGGAACTTGTATATTAACTGGTATAATTACAGATACAGGTGGATTTAAGTATCAAGGAGTTACAGCCGAAACATTTGAGTTTGTTGCTTGGCTTTTAAATAAAGGAGTAAATGTTTCTAAAGTATATCATCAAGTGTTACAAACTAAAACAAAGGCAAACTTTGAACTACATAGAATTGCAAATAATAGAATAGAGTTTTTAGCAGATGGAAAAATTGCATATACATACATAACAGAAGAAGATGAAAAAAAGGTTCATGCAGAAACAGGAGATCATGAAGGTATTGTTGAAATTGGTAGAGATGTAGAAGGCGTTGAAGTTTCAATATTCATACGTCAAACAGAAAAAGGTTGCAAAATATCACTTCGTTCTAATGACTATGTAAATGTTTCTGATGCTTGTATAGTATTTGGAGGTGGAGGACACCCAAGAGCAGCAGGCTGCACAATCCAAGGAACTATAGAACAAGCAAAAGAAAAAGTAATAAAAGAAGTAATGAGATTATTATAATGAATGGAATTTTAATTGTTAATAAGCCAAAACAATACACATCACATGATGTTGTTGCAAAAGTAAAAAAAATATGTAATGAAAAAGTGGGACATACGGGAACTCTAGATCCAATGGCAACAGGTGTGTTGCCATTACTTTTAGGACAGGGAACAAAGCTATCTAAATATTTGATAAATCACGATAAAACATATATAGCTACAATACAGTTAGGACAAAGAACAGATACATTAGATAGTGAAGGAAATGTAATAGAAGAAAAAAATGTTGATAAATCTATACTAGACAAGCAAAATGTACAACAAGCCTTAAAAACATTAGAAGGCAAACAAATACAGATACCACCAATATATTCTGCAATTAAAGTAAATGGAAAAAAATTATATGAATATGCAAGAAAAGGAATAGATGTAGAAATTCCAAAAAGAGAGATAGAAATTTATAATATTGAATTATTAAATATAGATATGGAAAATACAACTATAGAATTTAAAGTGCATTGCTCAAAAGGAACATATATTAGAACTCTATGTGAAACGATTGCAGAAAATTTAGGAACAATAGGGTATATGAAAGAACTTAATAGAACACAGGTTGGACAATTTGAATTAAAACAATCAGTTACGATTGAGGATATAGAACAAAATAAGGATAATGAAGAGTTTTGGAATGAACATGTGATAACAATGCAAAAATTCTTTGAAAATTATCCTGATATAAAGTTAGAAGAAAAGAAATTAGCATTATTTTTAAATGGAGTACAATTAACGTATAATAAGTTAGATGGACTATATCAAATTAAAATAAATGATAATGTTATTGGAATAGGAACAGTTAATAATAAATTATTAAAAAGAGAAATAATATATTAAAGTTATAAAAAGTAATTGTAATTTTAATTACTTTGTGGTAATATATATTTAATAAATAAATAGAAATTAATTTTCCCTGCATAGTGCGTGTAGACTGGAATTTTAGAACCAACAAATTCTAAACGGGAATCTGCCTTTGAATGTGGCGTGTAGGCTTATACTTATTTATAAGAAACCCAGGAACATTCAACAAGATACCCACCTGTGTAAACAGGTCCTTAAAATTTCATTCACCTTACGGCTAAAGCGGGGCTTTTTGTTGTACAGAAAATCCCTAGAAATCACTTTTAAAGTATATTGCAAGACTTTATAGATAAATGATATAATACTACTTAGGAGAGAAAAAATGAAACAGATAGAATTGTTAAAATTAGGAGAAACCAACTTGAAACAAGCTAATATACAAGATGCGCATATAAAATCAAGTTTATTATTGCAATATGTTCTAAATCAAACTAGACAAGAAATAATTACTAATAGTGAAAAGAAAATAGAGCAAACAAAAGTAAATGATTATAAAAACTATATACAAAAAATTATAGATGGAATACCTTTACAATATATTACACATAACCAACAATTTATGGCACTTGATTTTTATGTGGACGAAAATGTGCTAATTCCACAGCCTGATACAGAGATTTTGGTAGAAGAAGCGATTAAAAAAATAAGTAAAATATCAAATGCAGAAGTGTTAGATTTGTGTACGGGAAGTGGAGCGATTGCAATTTCAATTGCACATTATTGTAAAAATTCCAGAGTAACAGCAACAGATATAAGCAAAAAAGCGTTAAATATAGCTAGCAAAAATGCAAATAAAAACAACGTGAATATAGAGTTTATTGAGTCAAATTTATTTAATCAATTAAAAGACAAGCACTTTGATGTTATACTTTCAAATCCACCATATATTGAAACTGACATAATAAATTCATTAAGCAAAGAAGTACAAAATGAGCCACATATTGCTCTAGATGGCGGAAAAGATGGTTTAGAGTTTTATAAAAAAATCTTAAATGAAGCACATAAATATTTAAAAATAAATGGATATTTAATGTTAGAAATAGGATATAACCAAGGTAATGCAGTTATAACATTAAAGCATGAGAATTTAAAATTAATAACAGAACAGCCAATTAAAGATTTAGCTGGAAATGATAGAGTGGTAATTTTTCAAAAGGAGGGTTAGTATGTCCTTTTCGAGTGAGGTAAAAGAAGAAATAAGTAAATTAAGTAATTTAGCTAACAAAGAAATTGTAAAATTTGAGTTACTTGGATACTTTAGTTCAAGTAATGTAACGTTAGAAAAAAATAAAATAAAATTTTCAACTGAAAGTGAATATAATATTAACCGCTTTAGTAAATTACTAAACAATTTGCAATATACAAACCATCAAATTGAAATGGTAGGTAAAAAATTTTGCATTAGTGTAAATAAGCCGGAAATTCCAGAAATTATATATGAAAATAAAATAGCATTGAATAATATAGTTGAACAAATAAAAGACCAAGAACTACTAGAAAAGGCATTTGTAAGAGGAAGTTTTTTAGGTGGAGGTTCAGTAAACAATCCTAAAAGTACATACCATTTAGAAATAACATTTTCACTAGAAGAAAATGCAAATCTTGTATTACAAATATTAAATAAGTATCAAATACAATTTAAAAATATAGAAAAGAAAAAAGGGTATGTAATATATACAAAAGATGGAGATGAAATTTCAAAGTTTTTAGCACTTATTGGGGCAAATAATGCTGTACTTGAATTTGAAGAAATACGAGTATATAGAGATATTAGAAACAATGTAAATAGAAAAGTAAACTGCGAAACTGCAAATCTAAATAAAACTGTAAATGCAGCATTAAAACAAATAAAAGACATTGAATATTTAAAACAAATTGGACAATTTGATAAAATGCCAGAACAATTACAAGAAGTAGCAAATTTAAGGTTAGAAAATCCAGAAGCATCATTAATAGAAATTGGCAATATGCTATCAAAACCAATAGGAAAATCAGGAGTAAATCATCGCTTTTACAATATAGAACAATTTGTTTCTAAATTTAGACAATAGAGTAGGCACAGCGACTTTGACATATATTTTTTCGTGCTTTAGCCCAAGAAAAAATATATTCAAAGTGCAAGCGACGTGCCGGATTTGAAAAATAAAAAGTGTGCAAGCGACGTGCCACACTAGAAGAACGTATAATTTAGGAAAGGAATAATCTTATGCGAAGAAAACAAATTGGACTATACATCCACATTCCATTTTGTAAGCAAAAATGCAGTTACTGCGATTTTTGTTCATATGCGGAAAAACAAGATTTAATTTCAAAATATATAAAATGTTTACTACAAGAAATTAAAGAAGTGGGAAGCAATAATAGAGCTGACTTTGAAAATGGCAAAGACGATTTATTTTTAGTAAAGACTATATACATTGGTGGTGGAACACCTTCGTTAATAGATAGTAAATACATAGTTCAAATTATGGAAAATATAAAATCAAACTTTGAACTTGAAGAAAACGCAGAAATTACGATAGAAGTTAACCCAGGAACAGTTACATTGGAAAAGTTAGAGGACTATAACAAAGTAGGAATAAACAGATTAAGCATTGGCTTGCAATCTACACATGAACATTTGCTAAGGGAAATTGGAAGAATACATACATACTTAGACTTTTTAGATACTTACAGATTTGCAAGAGAAGCGGGATTTAAAAATATAAATGTAGATTTAATGATAGGACTTCCAAACCAAACACTAGCAGAAGTGCAAGATTCAATTGAAGAAATTGTATCAATGGAACCAGAACATATTTCGGTGTATTCACTAATATTAGAAGAAGATACACCATTGTTTAAAAAAGTTAAAGAAGGACTAGAATTACCTGATGAAGAATTAGAAAGAAAAATGTATTGGACTGTGAAACAAACTTTAGAAGCAAATGGATATAAACACTATGAAATATCTAATTTTGCAAAACAAGGGTATGAGTCAAAACATAATTTAGATTGCTGGAATCAAAAGGAATATATAGGTTTTGGAGTGGCAGCACATTCATATACAAATGGAATAAGGTATTCAAATATAGAAAATTTAGAACAATATATAAAAAATTACGAAGAGAACAAAATAGAAGAAAATTTAGTATTCCATGAAAAACAAGATATGGAAGCAATGCAAAAAGAATATATGTTACTAGGATTACGAAAAATAGATGGAGTTAGTATACAACAATTTAAAATAAAATTTGTGGCAAACCCAGTATTTTTATATCATGATAAATTAGAAAAACTAGTAAATGAGAACTTAGTAGAAATAGATGGAGATGAAATTAAACTAACTAAAAAAGGCTTAGACTTAGCCAATATAGTATGGGAAGAATTTGTTTAGTTATGGGAAAAGTTAACACATTTAACAGAAATTAATACAATTAAAAGACAAACAGAAAAATTGTATATAATGAATTTATTTACAAATAATAAAATTAACTAAAAGTAATTCAAAAATAGTAAAATTTATGATATACTATTTATAGTATTGTAAAGAGAGGTGTATTGATATGATACAGGTAACAAACATACAAGATTTAAAAACAGCGGTAAACCAAAATGGAGAAATGGTTATTGCGATGAAAAATAATAATATTGTAATTATGAAAATGGAAGAATATAGAGAAAAACTATTAAAGGAAGATATAGAAGAACATCTATTAAAGGCAGAAGATGATATAAGAAATGGCAGAATTAGAGATGCTAGAGAAGTTTTTAAAGAATGGAAAGAAAAATATGGAATATAGCATAAAATTAGCAGACCAATTTTTAGATGAATTTGAGGAAATATGTGAATATATTTCTAAAGAATTAAAAAATATAAATGCCTCAAATAGATTAAGAGAAAAAGTAATATATAACGTTCTATTATTAGAAAATTACCCAAAAACATATACAGAAATAGAAAAGACAGACAAAACAGAAAGACAGTATAGAAGAATGATTGTAAATAACTATGTTATCTTATATACCATAGATGAAACAGAAAGAATAGTATATGTTGCACATATATACTATAGTGGAAGAAACTATTTAGATGGAGGCTTATTATAGAAATAAATTATAAAGTATTTCGCTTTGAGTTTAAGAAACTAAATTCAAGGCGATTTTTTTGAATTTTGATTTTGTCAAGTTTTGTACTACTGATTTTTCATATACAACAAGGTTAAGTTTCCTTGGGCTGTATGGGTTGCAAGGCAATCCTGTACATGTGGCGAAGCCACTTTTCTTATGGAGAATTTCACACAATTTTCACATAAATTTTTAGCAATATGTATTGACAATTGCTAAAAATGGATATAATATATATGCAGTTTAGCAAACAAGAACCAAGAGTGCTAAATGTATAAAGAGTTAGAAGGTGAAAATGTGTTAGATGATAGAAAAAAACAAATATTACAAGCAATAATAGAAGAATATATTAGCACAGCAGAACCTGTTAGCTCAGGAGCATTGGTACAAAAGTATAATTTAGATTATAGTAGTGCAACAATAAGAAATGAAATGGCAGACCTAGAAAAAAGTGGTTACCTAGATAAACCACATACATCAAGTGGTAGAGTTCCATCAGCAAAGGGGTACAGATTATATGTAGACGAACTATTAAAAGATGATGACATTAGCTTAGAAGAAATAAAATACATACAATCTAAATTAGAAACTAGAGTTAATGAAATCGAAGAATTAACTAAAATTGCTACAAATACTTTATCAGAAGTTACACACTACACATCAGTTGCAATAGGACCAAGGACTAATTTACAAAACATAGAAGAAGTAAAGTTTGTTCTTTTAGGAACTAGAATGTTAATGGCAGTTATATTAACAGATACAGGTATTATAAAAGAAACAATTATTAAATTTGATGAAGATATTACAGAAGAACAAGTAAATACATTAAACTTTATATTTAATAATAAGTTAAAAGGTAAACCAATAGAAGAAATAGACAAACCTCTAGAAGAGTATATATTCTCAGAAATGAATTACAGTTTAAATGTTATAAAACCAATTATGCAACAGCTTGATAAAGTAATAAATGAAGAAGCTAAAGTATATCTAGAAGGAACCAACAAAGTATTTGAACTTCCAGAATTTAAGAGTTTGGAAGTAGCAAAAAACTTTGTAAACTTAATAGATACAAAACAAGTTATGCTAGACCTATTAAATACAGGATTTGCAAAAGACATAAATGTGTACATTGGTGATGAAAACGAAAATGAACAACTAAAAGATTTTAGTATAATAACATTCAAGCATAGGTACCAAGACAAAGACTTAGGAACTATTGGAATTATAGGACCAAAAAGAATGGACTACTCAAAAGTTATTTCAGTTATGAAATATATTAGTAAGAAATTAAATGGACAATAAAGAAAGGAGAAATAAAATGGCAGAAGGAAAACATGCAATGGAAAAAGAAAAGAAAGAACCAAAAGAAGCAAAGAAAAATGATGATCTAATTGAAATAAAAAAAGAAAATGAAAGTCTAAAAATTCAATTAGATGAAACAAGCGACAGATTAAAAAGAGTTGCTGCAGAATTTGATAATTACAAAAAGAGAAATGAAAAAGAAAAAGTAGGCTTATATAGTTCAGTTATGGCAGATGTAGTATCAAACTTCTTACCAGTAATAGACAACCTAGAAAAGGCAGTAGAAAGTCAAACAGAAGATGAAAGCTACAAACAAGGTGTAGAACTTGTTTTAAAGCAATTTAAAGATGTGCTAAAAGCAAATGGAGTAACTGAAATTGAAGCAGTTGGAAAAACTTTTGATCCAGAGCTTCATGAGGCTGTAAGTTTAGTAGTAGATGAAAACTTAGGAGAAAAAGAAGTAAAAGAAGAATATAGAAAAGGCTATAAAATAGGTGATAAGGTTATTCGTCATTCTATGGTGGTCGTAGCAAACTAAGCAAATGAAAAGCGTCGTCTAACTTTGTTAAACTTCATAAATTTTCTTTCGATATACAATTTGTATAATCTCAAGAAAATTTACTCGTTTGCCTCGTTATACTCGCTTTTGATTTGCTTAGTAATTAAGCTGATATTAATTTTAAAATATATATAAATTTAGAAAGGAAGTAAATTATTATGGGAAAAATTATAGGAATTGACTTAGGAACAACAAACTCATGTGTAGCAGTAATGGAAGGAGGAGAGCCAGTTGTTATTCCTAACGCAGAAGGAAATAGAACAACACCATCTGTTGTTGCATTTTCAAAAAACGGAGAAAGATTAGTAGGACAAATTGCAAAACGTCAAGCAGTTACTAATCCAGAAAATACTATAATCTCAATTAAAAGAGATATGGGATCAAACAAAAAAGTAAAAATTGAAGGAGATGAATTCTCTCCACAAGAAATATCAGCAATGATATTACAAAAATTAAAAACAGATGCAGAAAACTATTTAGGTCAACCAGTTACACAAGCTGTTATTACAGTACCTGCTTACTTTAGTGATAGCCAAAGACAAGCAACAAAAGATGCTGGTAAAATTGCCGGACTAGAAGTATTAAGAATTATAAACGAACCAACAGCAGCAGCATTAGCATTTGGTATGGACAAAGAAGACCAAGATCAAAAAATAATGGTATATGACCTAGGTGGAGGAACATTTGATGTTTCTATACTAGATATTGGTGATGGAGTATTTGAAGTACTAGCAACAAACGGAAATACAAGACTTGGTGGAGATGATTTTGATGAGAGAATTATTGAATACTTAGTATCAGAATTTAAGAAATCAAGTGGTATTGACCTAAAAACAGATAAAATGGCAATGCAAAGACTAAAAGAAGCAGCAGAAAAAGCTAAAATAGAGCTTTCTGGAATGCAACAAACACAAATTAATTTACCATTTATTACAGCAGATGCAACAGGACCAAAACACTTAGACATTACATTAACAAGAGCAAAATTTGAAGAACTAATTAGCGACTTAATTGAAGCTACTAAAATACCAGTAGAAAAAGCTATGAAAGATGCTGGAGTTACAGCAAATGACTTACACAAAGTATTATTAGTAGGTGGATCTACAAGAGTTCCAGCAGTTCAAGAAGCAGTTAGAAAAATTACTGGAAAAGAACCAGATAAAGGTATTAACCCAGATGAATGTGTTGCTATTGGTGCAGCTATTCAAGGTGGTGTATTATCAGGTGATGTAAAAGACTTAGTATTACTAGATGTAACACCATTATCATTAGGTATTGAAACATTAGGTGGAGTATTTACAAAATTAATTGAAAGAAACACAACAATACCAACTAAAAAATCACAAATATTCTCAACAGCAGCAGATGGTCAAACAAGTGTTGAAATTCACGTATTACAAGGTGAACGTGAAATGGCTGCAGATAACAAAACATTAGGAAGATTCCAATTAACAGGAATTCCAGCAGCACCTCGTGGAGTACCACAAATTGAAGTAACATTTGATATTGATGCAAACGGAATTGTACACGTATCTGCAAAAGATATGGCAACAGGTCATAGTCAACAAGTAGCTATTACAGCAAGTACAAATCTTTCTGATGAAGATATTGAAAAAGCAGTTAAAGAAGCTGAAGCACATGCAACAGAGGACAAAAAGAGAAAAGAAGAAATTGAAGTTAGAAATAATGCAGAAAGTTTAATATATAACTGCCAAAAAACAGTTGATGAACTTGGAGATAAAATTAGTGGAGAAGAAAAGGCAAAAGCAGAAACTGAAATTGCTAATGTTAAAAAAGCATTAGAAGGTTCTGATGTTGAAGCAATTAAAGCAGCTACAGAAAAATTAACAACAGTATTCTACTCTATAACAGAACAACTATATAAACAAACAGCTGCTGGACAACAAGCACAAGCAAATCAAGAAAATGCAAATACAGAAACAAATACTGAAAATAATAATAATGAAGGAAATGAATAATGGCTACAAAAAAAGACTATTACGAAGTATTAGGTGTAAATAAAAATGCAACTGATGAAGAACTAAAAAAGGCTTATAGAAAACTTGCAAAACAATACCACCCAGATGCTAACCCTGATAACAAAGAAGAGGCAGAAAAAAAGTTTAAAGAGGTAAATGAAGCCTATGAAACTTTATCTAATCCTCAAAAAAGAAAAATGTATGACCAATTTGGTGCAGATGGACCTCAAGGCTTCGGTGGAGGAGCCGGAGGACCATTTGGTGGTGGTACATACACATATACAACAGGATTTGATGGATTTAGCGATTTTGGAGATTTAGGTGATATATTTTCATCATTCTTTGGTGGTGGATTTGGAGGTTCTTCAAGAAGTACAAGAAGAAATGGACCTAAAAAAGGCACAGATTTACGCTATGATATAGATATAAGTTTTGAAGAATCTTTCTTAGGAACAGAAAGGTATGTAACAATAAATAGAAATGAAACATGTAATACATGCCATGGAGAAGGTACAAAACCAGGAACACATCCTGAAACATGTAGTGTATGTAAAGGAACTGGTCAAATAAAACAAGTACAAACTACAATACTTGGTCAAATGCAAACTACAAGAACATGTACAAATTGCCATGGAACAGGTAAAGTTATTACAAATCCTTGTGAAACTTGTAAAGGAAAAGGTACTGTTAGAAATCAAGTTAGATTAACAGTTAAAATTCCGGCAGGTGTTGATGATGGTCAAACTATAGTAATGCAAGGAGAAGGAGAACCTGGAACAAATGGAGGTCCAAAAGGCGATTTATACATATTAATACATGTTAAAAAGCATAGTATTTATAGTAGAAAAGGAAATAATGTACTTTGCGATATTCCAATTACATTTACACAGGCAACTTTAGGTGCAGAGCTTAAAATACCAATGGTAGATGGAACAACTGAAACTTATAAAATTCCAGATGCAACACAAACAGGAACTAAATTTACAATAAGAAATAAAGGCTTTAAAGGTGTAAATAGCAGTGCACAGGGAGATTTTATATTTACAGTACAAGTACAAGTGCCTAAAAAGCTAACTCCTGAACAAAGAGAACTTTTAATGCAACTTGCAAAAACTATGAATGAACAACCACCAGTAAAAAAGAGAGGTTTGTTTGGATAAAATAAAAACTACTAGTATACAACATTAAGTATATTGGTAGTTTTTTATTTTGCTTTATAAAACCTTAAAAATTTATTAAAATACTTTGCTTTTTTATGAATATATTATATAATATATTTGTTAAAATTTATCCAAGGGAGGATACCTTTTATGGGAAAAACAAATAAACACTCAAGTGATACTAAACAATACAAAATAAAAAGAAGTAAGAAAGCAAATAAAGCAGATACAATAAAAGTAAGAAAGCATCCAAAATTAAGAAGAGTAATATTAATATTTGTAATATTAATATTCTTAGTGATGCTTGTTGGTGGAGGTATCTTTGCAGGAATATTTTTTAGTGATAAATGGGCTATTACTAAAGAAGAATTAATTGCTAGTGGAAATGCAGAGGTATATGATTCAGAAGAAAAACAGATAGGATTACTTAAAGCTGGAGATGGAAACGGAAATAGAAAAGTAATTACATTAGATGAAATGGGCAAATATACTGCAAATGCCTATATTGCAATAGAAGACAAAAGATTTTATGAACATTCGGGAGTTGACCTTTTTAGAACAGCTAAAGCAACATTAAGCTATGTTTTACATAGAGGAAGTTCAGATGTTGGTGGAGGAAGTACTATTACTCAACAATTAGTAAAAAACATAATGAAAGATAAAGCAGATACAGGAACTGCCGGAATGGAAAGAAAAATTCGTGAAATGTCAAGAGCATATAAAGTTGAGAGTATGCTTACTAAAAATCAAATAATTGAAAAGTATTTAAATATTATATTTATAGGTGGAAATGACTTACATGGTGTAGAATATGGAGCACAATATTATTTTGCTAAATCAGCCAAAGACTTAGACTTAGCTGAATCTGCATTTTTAGCAGGAATAAATGATGGACCAAACATGTATAATCCATATGGAGAAGAAGATAATAGTGAATTAATAAAAAATAGAACTAAACTAGTACTATATTTTATGAGAGAGCAAAATAGAATTAGTGATGACCCAGAAGAAGCTGAAAAGTTATATAATGAGGCAGTAGAAAAAGTTAACAACGGCTTTGAGTTTAAAAAAGGAACAATAGAAATTGGAAATATTTCATACTTTGTAAATGAAGCTGTAAATAATGCCGCAAGAGATTTAGCAGAAGCAAAAGACATTGATTTTGCTGAGGCAAAGGCAATGATACAATCAGGTGGATATAAATTATACACAACACAAGTAAGTTCTATTCAAGAAGAAGTACTTAAAGAAATGTCTAAAGAGAAATATATACAAACAAGAACAATAACAGTTAAAGATGAAGATGGAAAAAATGTAAAAATAGAGGATAGAACACAAGCTGGTACAACAATAATAGAACCATCAACAGGAAAAGTAGTAGCAATGGGTGGAGCTCTAGGAAGTGATCAAGGAACAAATACTAACTTTGCAACTGTAACAACAAAACAAACAGGTTCTTCAATAAAACCATTAGCAAACCTTGCACCAGGATTAGAAGAAAAAGTAATTACTGCTGCTACTGTTTTTGATGACACACCAACTACATTTAGAGGAAACTATTCACCAAAAAATGCAGCAGGCTATCAAGGATTGTGTACAGTTAGAAAGGCAATTGAAGTTTCATCAAATATTGTTAATATAAAAATTGCATATAATGTTGGAATAGAAAAGGCAATTGATTATTTACATGAGTTTGGTCTTACAACATACAATAAAGAAGACGATGCTGTTATGAGTTTAGCAATTGGTGGTGTTACACATAGCTCTAGTACATTGCAAATGGCAGCAGCATATGCTACTCTTGCAAATAAAGGAGTATATATAGAACCAACATTCTACACTAAATTAACTGATAGTGAAGGAAATATAATTGTTGAACCAAAACAAGAAACTAGAAGAGTTATATCAGAAGCAAATGCATTTATAGTTTCAGATGTTTTAACAGATGTTGTTACAGGATATGGTGGAACAGCAAGTACATGTGCAATTTCAGGAATGGACGTAGCTTGTAAAACAGGAACAAGTGATAATGATAAAAACGTATGGCTTTGCGGATATACTCCATATTATGCAGGAGCTACATGGTATGGATTTGATAGAGAAGAACATAGTTTAAGCCAAATATGGGCAGCAAGAAGTATTTGGGGAAATATAATGAAAAATGTTCATAAAAACTTAGATAAAAAACGTTTTACAAAACCAGATGGAGTTGTAACAGCAACAGTATGTAAGGACAGCGGAAAACTAGCAACCAAACAATGTACAAAAACATATACAGAATACTTTACAAAAGGAAATGTTCCAAAAGCATGCGATGGACATGAAAAAATAAAAATATGTAAAGAATCTGGAAAAGTTGCAACAGAGTATTGCTTAGATACTGAAGAAAAGACATACACAGCAAAACCAGAAAAAGAAAACAATAGTAACTGGACTGTTAAAAAGGATAGATATAATATTCCAACTGAAAAATGTACTATTCATACTGAAGCAACTAGTATGGTTATAATACCTAATTTAACAGGTAAAACAGAAGTTGAAGCTAAAACTGCATTAGCAGGGCTAAATATTCAAGTAATTTATGAAACTCATGCAGAAAAAGCAAATGGTATTGTTATAAAACAGAGTTTAACAGAAGGAACAAAAGTAATTAAAGGTACAAGTATTGTAATTACAGTAAACAAAGTAAATACTACACCACCTGTACCAGAAAATCCAAATACAAATACAGAAAAACCAGGTGGAAATACAGAGGTGCCACCAGGAAACACAACTAAACCAGCTACAAATAATGAAGCACCAGCAGGAGCAAATACAACTACTCCTGCGGCAGCTAATAATAGCACAAATTAAAATTAGAGGGGGATTTTTATGCCAATACAATTGTATAATACTTTAACAAGAACTAAGGAAAATTTTAAACCATTAGAAGGTAACACTGTTCGTATATACTCTTGTGGACCTACAGTGTATAGCTATGCACATATTGGAAACTTTAGAGCATATATCTTTATGGATACACTAAGAAGAATGTTAGAATATAATGGGTACAGTTTAAAACATGTAATGAATATTACTGATGTTGGCCATTTGGAATCTGACGCAGATGAAGGCGAAGATAAAATGGAAAAGGCTGCTAAAAAAGAAAATAAAAATCCTTATGAAATAGCACAATTTTATACAGATATATTTTTTAGAGATATGGAAAGACTTAATATAGAAAAACCAGAAATTATTGCAAAAGCAACAGAACATATACAAGAAATGCTAGAATTTGTTCAAGGATTAATTAAAAATGGCTATGCTTATGAAACAAGCAAAGGAATATACTTTGACATTTCAAAATTAGATAAATATCCAGTTTTATCTAATCGTAAATTAGATGAACAAATTGCAGGAGCAAGAGTAGATGTCGATACAGAAAAAAGAAATCCATATGATTTTGCATTATGGATTAAAGCACCAGAAAATCACATTATGAAATGGGAGAGTCCATGGGGATTATCATATCCAGGCTGGCATATAGAATGCTCTGCAATGGGTAGAAAATACCTAGGCGATGAATTTGATATACATACAGGTGGAATAGACCATATCCCAACACACCACGAAAATGAAATTGCACAAAGCAAAGGACTAACAGGTAAAATTCCAGCAAAAACTTGGATGCATGTTGAATTCTTACAAGTTGATGGTGGAAAAATGTCAAAATCTTTAGGAAATACATATACACTAGACCAATTACAAGAAAAAGGAATTGAACCATTAGCATATAAATTGTTCTGCTTTACAGCACATTATCGTACTAAATTAAATTTTACATTTGACACAGCTTTAGCTACTCAAAAGGCATTAATGCGTTTAAGAGAAGGATTTGTAAAACACCAAGATGGTACAGAAACTGTAGATGAACAAGAAATAAAAGAATATGAAAATAAATTTTTGGAAACAATAAATGATGATTTAAATATGCCAGCAGCAATGGGAATTGTATGGGAAATAGTAAGAAATGAACATAAATCAAAACAATTTGCAGAACTTTTATTAAAATTTGATAAAGTATTAGGCCTAGATTTAGAAAACAGCAAAAAATACTTAGAAGAAAGCAAAAATGTAGAATTACCAGTAGAAATACAAGAACTATTAGAAAAAAGAAAGCAAGCAAGAGCAGAAAAAAATTGGGCTTTATCAGATGAAATTAGAGATGACCTAAAAGAAAAAGGTTATGCAGTAAAAGACACAAAAGATGGTATGACAGTAGAGAGAATATAAATAAGGAGAATTAGAGTGGAAGAAGAAGTAAAAATTTCATTTTTAAAGAAATTAAAAATAAGTATATTTGGATTAGAAGATTATAAAAAATTAGTAGTACAAAAAACAAGTAAAACAATATCATATATAATTATATTAATGTTAATTTTTGCTTTCTTCTTGAGCCTTGCTATTACTTATAAATTTAGTCAAAAGGTAAATTTAGCTAAGCAATATATTGAACAAAGTATTGAAAAAATAGAATATAATAATGGAAAATTAACAATAACACAAAAAGAAAATTCTAGTTTTAATACAGACAAGCTATTTAATACTAAGGTAATTATAGATACAGATGAAAATGTTACTAAAGAACAGATAAATAAATATGAAGAAGAAATAAAGAATTATTATAATGGTATTATAGTATTACAAGACAAAATTATGTTTAAGGCAGCTATGTCTAATGTAGTATCTACAATGCCACTAACAGATATAACAAGTACAGCAAATTTAGTAAAATTTGAAAAACAAGATATAATTAACTTCCTATCTGGAAATAATGTATATATGTTATATGGTGCATTTTATGTAACTATGTTTATATACTTATTTATTGTATACTTGTCTACAGTATTATTAGATGCAATTTTATACTCAATAATTGGATATGTAACAGGTATAATATCAAATCTAAGAATAAAATATAAAAATGTATACAATATTGCAATATATAGTTTAACTTTACCAATAATATTAAACTTAATTTATATGATTATAAATGTTTTAACTGGATATACCATAAAATATTTTAATATTTTATATATAGCAGTTACATGTATTTATATTATAGCAGCAATATTAATAATTAGAGCAGATATAATAAAACAGCAACTAGAATTATCTAAAATATTACAAGAACAAGAAAAAGTAAAACAGGAAATGGAAGAAAAAGAAAGACAAAAGAAAGAAGAAGAGGAGAAAGAGAGAATTCGTAAAAAGGACGAAAAAGATAGACAAGAGCAAAAAAAGAAAAAAGCAGGTGAAAAAAAATCACCTAAAGAAGGGCAAGAACCAGAACCACAAGCCAATATAAAGCCAGAGGAATTATAAAGGAGATATTATAAAATGGATAATGAGAATAACCCAAAGGAAAGTAAAAAATCATCAAAAATTTATTATATAATTGTTGGAATTGTACTAATACTAGCCATAGTAGTAATCAGTGTATTTTTAATAAATTCTAAAAAAGAAAATGATGAAAAAACTATTAGTTATACAGAACTTATCAAACAAATTGATGAGGGAAGAATTGAAAAAGTTGAAATGACAGTTGGAAGTACATCTATAAAAGTAAAACAGAGAAATGTAGAAGAAGAAAAAAGTGCAATTGTGCCAAATACACAAGCATTTATAGAATTAATTCAAGAAAAAACATTACAAGGTAACACAATAGAGTTAATTCAAAAACAACAAAATATGTTTTATAAAATATTCCAATACTTATTTTCACTATTGCCAACAATACTTTTAATAGTGCTATTTGTGGCAGTATTTAAAATGCAAGGTTTAGGAGATAAAGGCAAAGTATATGACGCAGAAACAACAAAATCAAAAATAAAGTTTGATGATGTTGCAGGTCTAGATGAAGAAAAAAGTGAAATGATAGAAATTGTAGATTTCTTAAAAGAACCTAAAAAATTCTATGAGATGGGCGCAAAAATTCCTAGAGGTGTATTACTTTGCGGACAACCAGGTACTGGTAAAACTTTAATTGCAAAAGCAATTGCAGGAGAGGCAAAGGTTCCATTTATATCAATGAGTGGTTCTGAATTTATAGAAATGTTTGCAGGTTTAGGAGCATCTAGAGTTAGAAAACTATTTGAAAAAGCTAAGAAGATAGCACCATGTATAGTATTTATAGATGAAATAGATGCTATTGGTTCAAGAAGAACAAGCGGAAGCGGAGCAGAAACTGAGAATAACCAAACATTAAATCAATTATTAGTTGAAATGGATGGATTTGATACAGAAGAAACAATTATAGTTTTAGCTGCAACAAATAGACCAGAAATGCTAGATAAAGCATTATTAAGACCAGGAAGATTTGATAGACAAATTACAATAGCACTTCCAGATATGAAAGGCAGAGAAGAAATACTAAAAATTCATGCAAAAGACAAAAAGTTTGCAGATAATGTTAGCATGAAAGATATTGCAGGAGATACAGCTGGATTCACAGGAGCTGAACTTGCAAATATTCTAAATGAAGCGGCAATTATTGCTACAATAAAAAAACATGAAGCAATAACTCAAAATGATATTGAAGATGCTGTTAAAAAAGTAACAGTTGGATTAGAAAAACAAAGCAGAGTAATATCAGAAAAAGATAAAAGATTAACAGCATTCCATGAAGCAGGACATGCTATAGTAAGTAGTCAACTAGAAACACAAAAAGATATAAAAGAAGTATCAATTATACCTCGTGGTGTTGCAGGTGGCTACACAATGTACAAAACTAATGAAGACAAATATTACATTTCAAAAAGAGAAATGGAAGAAAAACTAATTGCATTACTTGGTGGTAGAGCAGCAGAAAAGCTAGTACTAAATGATATTTCGACAGGTGCAAGTAATGATATTGAAGTAGCAACACAAGTGGCAAAAGATATGATTATAAAATATGGAATGAGTGATAACTTAGGACCAATTTCAATAAATACAGAAAAAGACCCATATGAATTACAACTATTAGGAGAAAAATTTGGAGATGCAATTGGTGCAGAAGTTAAAATTATGCTAGATACAGCGTATGCAAAAGCACAAGCAATATTAACAAATAATATGGACAAACTACATGCAGTAGCAGAAGTTTTAATACAAAAAGAAGTTATTTCAGCAGAAGAATTTGAAGATATAATTAAATGAGAAAAAATATAGGTGTTGATATAAGACTATATCAGCACCTATTATTTATACAATATTTTTAAATTGACACGTTTTTATTATTCAAATAATTTAAAATACCTGCATCAGTCTTGAAGCAAAACTTCAAAGAACAGCTACAAAGCTGTTGATACTTATATCCAAACCTTTTATTAATATCCCTATCACCATATTTTCCATCACCAATAATAGGGTAACCAATATGAGCTAAATGAGCTCTTATTTGATGTGTCTTACCAGTATGTAAATTAACATCAAGTAAACTAGTATTATTTTTATTATTAGTACTAATTACTCTATATGAAGTAATAATTTTTTCATAACCTTTTTTAGGAATATCAGATATATATACCAAAGATTTTTTCGCATCTTTAAAGAGATACGCAGTTAAAATATCTTCTTTTTTGTGAGGAATACCATAAACCAAAGCAGTATAATGCTTTTCAATCTCATGATTTTTAAATTTATTTAACAAAATGTTTAATGCTTCCTCATTTTTAGCAAACAAAATTAATCCAGTAGTATTTCTGTCTAAACGATGACAAGGAAAGATAGAGGTGCTATTGTAATATTTGCAAAGTTCAGTAGTTAAGCTATTTTCTCCAACCACTTCAATTTCAGCAGGTTTATTTACTATTACAATATTATTATCTTCATAAATAATATCAACACTAAAATTATCTTTACTAAATAATTGTTCATCTAGAATAAATACCTTTATAACATCACCAGTATGGATAATAACATTATCAGAAACCTTAATGTTATTTACCCTAATATCTTTTTTACGCAAAGCCTTATATAAGGTATTTAATTTAAGTCCATCAAAATTATCTAATAAAAAACTATTCAATTTCTTTCCATCATATTTTCTATCAACAATAATCTCTTTCATATGCTCTAGTATACACTTTTTTTTATACAATGTCAAAAAGTAACCAAAAAAAATATATAGCATAAAATAAAGCAGAAAAGTAGTGGGGGAGAATGCAAATGTTAGATTTTATATTTAAAAGCATAATTTGGATATTAGCAATATATGGCTTAATAGAAATAGTAAAAACTATAATTTATACATATACATATACAAGTTTAAAACCAAATGGAATTTATATAATAGTAGCCGTAAAAAACCAGGCTAATAAAATAGAAGGCTTTGTAAGAACTACATTATTTAGAATGATATATGGCAAAGAAGAAAACATAAAAAATATAATTGCAGTTGATTTAAACTCTACAGATGAAACAAAACAAATATTAGAAAAACTAAGCAATGAGTATGAAAACATAAAAGTATCAAACTGGAAAGAATGTAAAGAAATATTTGATAGTATAGATGAGGTAAAGGAAAAAGACTAAATATATTGCAATTATTTATATTTTGGCTTATAATAAAAATATAAATTCTGCGGGTATAATTTAGTGGTAGAATGTCATGCTTCCGACCTGATAGCGCGGGTTCAATTCCCGCTACCCGCTCCAGTAACGTTTCTGTTCGAACTTTTCGAACATTTACGATAGATATCATCTCATATTGAGATGATTTTTTGTTTATTAAAAAGTCATCCTTAAAAGAAAGGATGTGTTG
>CAKOVW010000004.1 GCA_934122125.1 uncultured Clostridia bacterium
TATTTTCTGAAATTGATTACATGATTCATAAATGAAAAGTGCCAATTGAAACTGAAAGTTTCAATTGGCATATTTTTTTACTTATTTAAGTGTTCGTTTGTTTCTTTTGTTTCATTATATCTTTCAATAAAGTATAAAGGTCTATGTTTGCTTTCATTAAATGTTCTTCCTAAATATTCACCTATAAATCCTAAGAAAATCAACTGAATTCCGCCTAAGAATAGTGTAACTACCATTAGTGAAGCATAGCCTGGTACGTCTATTCCTGTTGCTAGTGTTTTTACTATTACAAATATCATGTATATAAATGCAACAAATGAAATTACTACTCCTATAATTGCAGCCCATCTTAAAGGTGATGTTGTAAATGATGTAATTCCATCAATAGATAAATTAATCATTCTTGCATAATTATATTTTGTTTTTCCAGCTGCTCTTGCATCTCTATCATATAAAATTTCTTTTTTATTATAGCCTATAAAGCTAAATAGTCCTTTTGTATATCTTTGATTTTCTCTCATAGATTTTAGTGCTTCTACACAACGTCTATCTAATAGTCTAAAATCTCCTGTATCTACTTGAAGTTGTATTTTGGTAAAGCCTTGTAGTATTCTATAATACATTTTTGATGTAAATTTCTTTAGCCATGTTTCCCCATCTCTAGTTCTTCTTCTGGCATAAACATCATCATAGCCTTCTTCCCAGTATTTTATCATTTCTGGAATTAATTCTGGTGGATCTTGCAAATCTGCATCAATAATAACTACTGCATCACCTTTGCAGTAGTCTAAGCCTGCTATCATAGCTGTTTCTTTTCCATAGTTTCTAGATAAATTTAAATAACAAAATCTTTTGTCTTTTTCTCTTAACTCTTGCATAATTTCAAAAGTTTTGTCTTTGCTTCCGTCATTTACTAATAGTACTTCAAAATCATAATTAGTATTTTCATTCATTAGTTTTTCTAGTCTGTCATATAATAAGTGTAATACATCTTGTTCGTTATAGGCTGGTACTAATATTGTAACTAATTTTTTCTTTTCTTGTTCCATAATAACCTCCGATTATTTTTATATTATAGTTATATCATATATTTTAAAAATAGTAAATAGGTTATTTATTATGACTTATCTTTGCATTGTTTAATATTTTATATGTTTTACATATATCACATTCTTTACATATTGAAACTCTATTTTGAAAAATTAATTGCAATGTATTTATAAATTCATCTTCATCATCTATCAAATGTATTTCTATTTTTCTTGGAAGTAAGCATAATAATGTATTTAAAGCCAAATCATTAGGTGAGAAAGAAATGTCTGATAAATATTTTGCGTTATATATATTTTCTGAAACAGATACTATGTTTCTTTTTTCATCTAATAAAATAGACTCTCCATTCATATAAATTAAATGAAGTAAATTATATTGTGGTGCTTTAGATTCAACATAAACTCTAAGTAGACTTACAAATTCTCTATATTCCTTTTCAATAATAAATTGATTTACCGCTTCATCTACAATGTTGTCTAAATAGTTTATATATTCCTTTAATCTAAAGTAAACAAAACCGTCTAAAATAATGCTGTTGTTTTCTTTAATATATTCTTTTACATTTTTTTGTTCTGATATTTTTAATGTATATATTTCTGGTTCTATTATCTGCATACAATTTTCTAATATTTTTGTTTTTTCATATTCATCAAAGTAAAAATAATTGTAATTTATAAGTTGTTTTAATATTTTTTCTTCATAGAATTCAATTACAACTTCCACCAATAAATCTCTTAAAAATTTATAAAATTTTTTGTTGTCATTTCCAGTATAATGAATAATTATATTTTTATATATTTTAAATTGATTTTGAGAATATATTAAATTTTCAAAATCAATTTCTTCAATTCTATTTAGTAGATAATCTAATATTTTTGTATTATTTGTTTTAAAACAAAATGATTTCATTTGATTTTTAGCTCCTCTCTACATAAAAAAATGAAAATTATATACAAATTCTAACTTTCTTAGAATATAAAAATATTATCTACTAAAAACTTGTTAGATATACATATTTTATTCCAAATGTCTTAAATTAGTAACATGTTCTAAAGTTTATTTATTTTTAATGCCTCTAAATCTACAATATATTCCATCTTTTAAATTATACGCATTTACATATCCTAATTGAGTTAATATTTGTTGTGCCTGTTTGCTTCTAGTTCCGCATGAACAATATGCAACAATAGTGATTTGTTTATTTGGTATTATATTTTGAACATTTTTTTCTAAATCATACACATCAATATTAATTGCATTTTGTAAATGTTCTTCGCAATATTCTTGGTAGCTTCTAACATCTAGTAAAATTCCATTTGTTCTTCTTAAAAGTTCTTGTGCTTGATTATAATTAAGCTCTTTGTTTATATTTTCATACATTTTTATCACTTTCTTTCATACAAAATTAAACAAGGTTCATACTATATAGTATGAACCTTGCTTATATTTTGTTTATTTACTTTTGATTTAATTTATAATATTCCAATTGTTTGTGCTTTACCATTGTTAATGAAACAATTGATATTGCATAAATTATTAAACCAATAGGAATAACTAATGTATTAAAAGGTAACTTTGTAAGTATTAATGCAATTACATATGTTGCTTGTGGTGCTAATATTGCTAAAATATATGTAAAAATAGTTTTTATAACTCCTATTTTTCTATACATTATTGCAGCATATATCAAAATAATTACTGTACTTATGGCTACTGGCCAAATATATGGTTTTATAATATTATAGACTTCTACTTTAGGTTGATTTTTTACTTCAATATCTTCTTTTTTGTTTTCTAATCCAAATTTTTCATTTATTTTAGTATTTAGAGTTTCTACTTTTTCTGTTGCGTCATCTTGTTTTGGAATAGTTATACAAGCCATATCTTCATATACTTCTACTTTTTGTATTTTTACGTCTTTTGTTTCAAATACATCTTTTACTATTTGCTCTAATTCTTTGTTATCAAAGTTTTTACCCATATATACATATATTTTAGTATTTTCATCATATGCAGTATCTAATTTAAATCCTATTGTAGCTACTAAAACTGCACTAATTATAATAATTAAAACAAGTATTGAATAAATAATTTTTTTGTTCATTTTTTTATCACATTCCTTTACTATTTTTTAGATATTAATGTTTTAGTTACAACAAGATTATATAATATAATAAATGTTATTCCCCAGAACATTGTCATACCAAAGCTATAAATTGGAAGCCATTTTACAAAGCTAAATACAATTGTAGTAATTGCTATTGGTATTATTATAAATAGAAATTTTCCTAAAACTTGGTTATAAGTAATTTCTTCGTTCTTTTTAATTAGTTGTAATAAATATACTGTAAATGTGTAATCTAATGCAATTGCTACTAGAATTCCTGTTATTCCCTCTAACGTTAGAATTACATTGGCTATTCTAATAACTATTAATAAAGTTGCAATATATCCAATAAAACTAATAGCTCCCAATAAGCCTTTTGATTTGTATTTAATTATTAAAAATAGTATTCCAATACCTATTAGGCTGGCAATTACTATTGCTGGAATTACTGCCATATCCATGTTAGCATCTGATAGTACATAACGATTTTCTTCGATTGTATATACTATTGGTAAATTTCCTGTATTTAATAAAACTGCCAAATTATTTGCTTCTTGAGCATAAGTTACTAAGTCTGTACCGCTATTACTTGCTGTTCCAAATGATAATTGAATAAGTCCATTAGAAATTTCTTCTGCAAAATATGTGCTAAGCATTTTTGTATCATCAATTTTTACAGTAACTTTTTTAGTGGTGTCATTTCCATCTGAGTCCTCTGTTTTTACAAAAGTTTTAGAAATTTCTTGTAATTTTTGTGTTCCTTCTTTATTAAATTGAATTGTTAAATATACTGTTACTCCACTGTCTGTAGAATTATATCCCACTTTTGCTTCTTTTATATGAGAGTTGTCCATCAATACATTATTTTGGTCATCAACTATTTTAAAGTTTCCTTTAATAGCTAGATATTGCAATATCATATTTGTGTTATCATTTTCTGGTAATTGTAATGAAATTTTTCCTGTTTCTTCGTCCTGTTTAAGAGTATAATAGTCAGCTGCTTTTGCTTCTCTTAATCCTGATGAAGTGTATTGTATTTTTTTAAGTTTATTAAGTCTTTCTTCTATAATTTTTTTAGATAATTTATAATTATCTTTTGTTAAACTTTCTTCACTATTTACAGGTTCTTCTTTTTTAGTAGTATTTTCTCCTTCTTCTGTAACTACATTTCCGTCTTTGTCATAAATAACAGTATTGGTAGCAGTACTTACTGTTACTCCTACATTTCTTAATCCTGTTAAGGTAGTTCCTAGTTTAAACTTTGGCAAAATATTTTCTACAAATTTAGTTTTTTGTACAAAAATCCCTCCAAATGAAATTAATGCTAATAAAATTATAATTAAGATTATTAGTGTTCTTTTTAGTGCTTTCATTTTTTTCATTTCCTTTCTTTATTTGTGGTTTATAATCTACTTTGACTTTGACAAAGCAAGATGCTAATTATTTTTAAAATTTAAAGTAGTTTGGTATCATTAATAATTAACTCAAACCAAATACCCAAATACTTAGCAGCATATTTGCTCATCATAGTTCTGTCCATAAATATTTCAAAATAGTCTAATACAGGTGATATTTTGGTATCAATTGTTAAATCTAATATTACTTTTCTATTTTCTTTATCTATTATAAATTTTGAATCTGTAACTGCATAATTTACTTTGTCGTGCTTATCAAATGTTGATATATTTTGATTTACTACTCTACTACGATGTGCATCAGACTTGTCCGCTAGTATTAAAGCTGCTGATATATCACTTACTGCTGTACCTGTTTGTTCATCATGATTGCCTATTGCCATCATAATTTCTGTTCGTTTTTCTACATCCATTCCCATATCTTTTAGAATTTGATATGCAAGTATTGCTCCTGTGTGAGCATGGTCAACTCTATTAATACAATTTCCTATGTCATGCATATATCCTGCTATTTTAGCAAGTTCTACCCTTTCTTCTGGATAATCTAGAGTTTGTAATAATTCTCCTGCTCGTTGTGATACAATGCTCATGTGTCTTACTGAGTGTTCTGTATACCCTAAAGCATTTAATTGTTTTTGTGAACTTAATATTAATTGATTAAGTTCCTCATTTTTCTTTACGTCTTCTAATGTAATCAATTAATTTCCTCCTAATGTATAAATTTACTTTTTAAATTTTATATTAAAATATAAAAAATAGCAACTATTTTTGAGAATTTCTTTCTAAAAAAATATCGCTATTTTTCGACTTTTATTTTTTATTCAAATTAACGCCTATTATTCCACCTATTATTCCTGTTACTATTCCAACTAATAACATGATAAAAGAATTAAATGTAAGTGAAAATCCTGCCAAGAATAAACTTGATACTAAGTATAAAATTACAATATATATAAATCCAACTAAACTTCCATTTAACAAACCGTTTTTTCTTATTTTTCTTGTGCTAATCATGCTACCTATTAATATGCTAATTCCTGTAATCACTAGTACAACTGGCTTTATTGTGTTTTCTGATAGGTTAGTATAGCATAATAGCATTGCAAAAATCAGTAGTAAGATAAATGATATAATAATGGCAAATATACTTCCTTTTATTATTCTAACTGAATTTTTTCTTAATTCACTTTTTTCGGTAATAATATTATCTTTTTCCATAATTTCACACTCTCTTATAGTTTTATTACTTAATTTTATGTTTTTGCTGTTAGTTTAGAACTCATTATATAAATAAAAAAGTAAAAACCATACTTTTTAAAAGTATGGCTTTGGGTTAAACTGTGTAAAATTTTCTTTATTGTTGCACTGTTGTAACATTTACTGGCTTTGTATTTGTCTGGCTATTAGTAGTATTTACTGTATTAGTACTTGTTTGAGTAGTAGTTGTATTAGTATTTGTTTGAGTAGTATCAACTACTGTTGTATTTTGAGTTGGTTGTTGATTAGTATTTTGGTCCGTATTTGTTGAACTATTTTCATTTTTTACATATTTTTTTATATAGTCAATTACATTCATTTCTTGGTTATTATATATCATGTGATATGTTTCTTTTCCTTCTGAAGTTGTTGAATACATTGCTTGTAATGATATAGGCAATAATTGTTTTCCACTACTATCTATTAAGCCATATACATTATTTTTTCTTACTACAATTCCTTCATAATCTGGTACTAATAATAAATTATTAGCATTTTTCTCAGTTAACTTTTCATTTCCTACTATACAACCTAAATCAGTATATTCGTTATTTGTAATTTTCTTTCCTGTTATGTCAAATAAGTCCCATACTCCATTTTTCTTTGCAGGAATACATTTATTATATAATAAATATTGATTTTTTATTTTATCACTTGCAAATTTTGTTGAGTCTATTCCTATTTGATCATATTCCAAATAAACTATAATACTTCCATTTGAGTTAATTACACCTTGTTTTTTGTTATTTGTAACTAAGTATAGCTCACTATCTTTATCTATTTGCTTAATATTTTCATATTCTGGACTAATTTTAGTTTTTGCGTCATAAGACATTATTCCCATTTTGTTTTCAACTGTTGTTACAATAAACTCTTTTGTGCTTTCAATGAATTTGATTTTAGCATATTTAGTTCCTAATATCTCTTGTCCATTTAAACTTTGAACTCCATAATTTCCACTTGTATTTTTTACTACAATCATATTATATAATAGTGCTTTTTGATTGCTAAAGTCTGCTTCGTTATCTGAAATTCCAGAATTTTGGAATTTTGCTGTGTAGTAATCAACTAGATATAGTAAAGTATAAATTGTTACTCTATTTTCTTTTTGATTATATGACATTGAAATATTAAAAGCAATTTGAGCTCCTTCAATAGTAGTGCACAATTGATCATTTATCATTTTTACAGGCTCATCTATTTCAAAGTATTCATAATCATTTTTAGAACTTGCTAATATTTTATATATTTTGTTAGAGCCTAAACTAAATGATGCTATTTCGTTAGTTGATTCAACATAACATTTAGTTTTATCCTCTGTATATTTATTTTCATATTCTGCATTGTTTGATTCATAGCCTACATATGAAGCAAATGCACGTATTGGAATATACACCTTTCCTTGATCAAATATCAAAACATTTTTTAAATTTGTATTTGATTTAGTATCTATTGAAATTTTTAATTCTGTTGTTTCCATATAGTACATTAATACTATTAATGCAATAACTATTAGTAATAATACTGCTAAAATTACTCCTATAACTTTCATCCACTTTTTTGCATTTACTTGTTCTTGTGTTGGTTTATTGCTATTATAGCCTCCGCTACCAATAAAATCATCCATAAAATATCCTCCAATTCTTTTGTACATTTATTTTTCATAACCATATTTTTTATAAAACTCATCTTTGAATTTTAATAGGTTATCATTCTCTATTTCTATTCTAACTCTTTCCATAAGTTTAGTCAAGAACCTTAAATTATGAATTGATAATAATCTTACACCTAAAATTTCATTTGTCTTTACTAAATGTCTGATATAAGCTCTTGTATAGTTTTTACAAGTGTAGCAATCACATTCTGGATCTAATGGTGTAAAATCTCTTTCATATGTGGCATTACGTACTACTACTTTACCGTTCCATGTCATTGCTGTTCCATTTCTTGCTATTCTTGTTGGTAGTACACAGTCGCACATATCAATACCTGCTAAGGCTGCTTCTATTAAATAATCTGGTGAACCTACTCCCATTAAATATCTTGGCTTATTTTGTGGCATTAATGGTGCTGTGTAATATAACATTTTTAAATACTCTTCTTTAGGTTCTCCAACGCTTATTCCACCAATTGCATAACCAGGAAAATCTAATTCTATTAAATCTTTGGCAGATTTTTCTCTTAAATCTTCATAAAAACCACCTTGAATTATACCGAATAACGCTTGTTTTTCGACATCTTTATGTGCTTCTTTACAGCGTTTTGCCCATCTTGTTGTTCTTTCCATAGATTGTTTTGTGTATTCATATGTAGATGGATATGGACAACATTCATCAAATGACATTATAATATCTGCCCCTAGCGCTTCTTCTATTTCCATTACCTTTTCGGGAGTAAACATGTGCTTACTTCCATCTAGATGTGATCTAAACTCAACGCCTTCTTCTGAAATTGTTCTTAAATCACTTAAACTAAATACTTGAAAGCCACCACAGTCGGTTAGGATAGGCTTGTCCCATCTCATAAATTTATGAAGTCCACCTGCTTCTTTTACTAGTTCATGTCCGTGGTCTTAAATATAAATGATATGTATTTGATAATATTATTTGGGCTCCAATTTCTTTTAATTCTTCTGGTGTCATTGATTTTACTGTTGCTTGTGTTCCTACTGGCATAAATACTGGTGTTTGTATATCTCCATGAGGAGTATGTACTATTCCTCTTCTTGCCCCCGAATTTTTGTCTATATGTAATAATTCATATGTTACTGCTGGTTTCATTTTATTTCTCCTATATTAATATTATATATTTTGTATAACAGTTTAATAAATAAACATTGCATCTCCAAATGAGAAAAATTTATACTGCTCTTTCACAGCTTCCTCATAAGCCTGCATTATAAAGTCTATTCCAGCTAATGCTGATACTAACATTATTAATGTTGATTCTGGTAAATGGAAATTAGTAATTAACGCGTCTAAGCATTTAAATTTATAGCCAGGATAAATAAATATACTAGTATCTCCTTCTACCTCCTTTACAAGCCCATCTTCATTAGCAACACTCTCTAATACTCTACAAGATGTTGTTCCAACTGCAATTACTCTATGTCCACCTTTTTTAGCTTTGTTTATTTTTTCTGCATCTTCTGCTTTTATATAAAAATGTTCTGAATGCATATCATGCTCTTCAATGTTCTCAACTTTCACCGGTCTAAAGGTTCCAATTCCAACATGTAATGTAACATTGGCAACTTCTACACCTTTTTCTTTTAGTTTTTCAAACAATTCATCTGTAAAGTGTAGCCCTGCTGTTGGAGCAGCTGCAGACCCTTCATATTTTGCATATACTGTTTGATATCTGTCTTTTTCCTTTAACTTTTCATGAATATATGGTGGTAGTGGCATTAATCCTATTTCGTTTAAAATTTCATTAAATATTCCATTATATTCAAACTTTACTTTTCGGTTTCCATCATCTAATTTTTCTAAGATTTCAGCTTTTAGAATTCCATTTCCAAACGAAACTTTTACACCTGGCATTAATTTTTTGCCTGGTTTTACCATAACCTCCCAAATATCTCCTTCTACTCTTTTTAATAATAAAAATTCAACATTTGCTCCAGTTTCTTCCTTTACACCATATAAACGAGCAGGAATAACTTTTGTATTATTCCTTACTAAACAATCTCCTGGTTCTAAATAATCTATAATGTCTTTAAAAATTTTATGTTCTATTGTTTTATTTTTTCTATCTAACACCATCAATCTAGATTGATCTCTATCTTTTATTGGTACTTGTGCTATTAGTTCTTTTGGTAAATTATAGTTAAAGTCTGAAACTTTCATTGCTTGTATATCTCCTTTTATATTGTATTTGATTGATTTTCCTTATTAAATTTGTTTTTAAATGCATTTTGTATTCTGTTTATTATACTTTGTACTGTTTCTATTATATTACTTGGTTCTTTAAATGCTTCAATTTGTACTGAATATTTAAAATTGCTGTTATGAGTTGGTTTACATTTATATATATTCTCTGGTAAACCAATTTGAGTTGTTCCATATTTTATTTCTTTATTCATGTAATCCGAATACCACTTTTTTAATCCATCTGTTTTATCTTCTGAATATCCATATTGTGCATAATCGTGTAGCTCCGGCCTATCGTATCCATATTCATGTGCATTTCTTTCCAGTGTGTGTAAAAATTCGTGAATAAAAACCTCTTCTGGAAATGTATTTACTCTATAATTAAATTCATAAGCTAAGTTTTTTCTATCGTCTGGCATTCGTATATTTGAAAACCCAATTCCCATATACTCCATTCCGCCTAAACCTATCCAGTCATTTGTTAACATCATATTTCCACTTTGTTTGTCTGCCATTCTAAATGCTATGTAAATATGGTCATATTCATTTTTTTCAATATATGATTTTATATATTCATATACATCTGTTATAGATACATAATATCCATTTTCTTGGTCATAAGAAAGTGTTTTTATTGATTCTTCAATTATATATGTTTCATATTGTATTGTCATTTTATCTTTACTTATTTCTTTTATAGAAGTCTGAAATCTTGACAAATTTGTTTCTACAGTGTTTATTTCATCATTTGACATTTGTAATTTTACGTTCTCTGTTTTGCCATTTAATTCAACATTTACATCTATGTTAGGAAATATAAAACATACCATTTTCCACTCATTAGAATCGTTTAGATTTCCTCTTTCTACCTTAAAATCAGAAAACCACACTGTTCCTTTTGAAAGGGTTTCATATCCGCCTAATCTAAATCCAATATTTACTTCAGTTTGATTTTTGGAATTAAACATAAAAGTCAACTCTTGCCAATCATTAGTTCCAGTTATCATTTTAGTTCTTTCTTGTGTTGTATTAGAGCAAATATGTGCTCCCCCTGATGTTAAGTTATTTTCGTTTTGTACATTTTCAGTTTTTACCATACATGTTACTTTATATGGCGTATTTGGTGTTACAGAAATATTTTGAGAGAACATTGCATCATTGTAGTCTGTATTTTCTATTTTATAGCTTGCTTGACTACTATATTTTACTTTACTATCTCTAGTAAAGCTAGTTATATTACTAATTCTTATGTACTTTTCAAAATTATTAAAGTTATATTTTTTATAAAATAGCACTGCAATAATAATTATAATAATCATTATTATATAATTAATTATTTTTTTTGCTTTTTTCATGTGTTTTCCCTTTCTCATTTACACACAGTTTCAAGACTGCTAGGTTTTTACCTGTTGCAGTCTTGAATTGTATTATTTAATGGCTTCTGCACATCTATGGCATAGTGTAGGATGTTCTGCATCTTTTCCAACTTCTGTTGAATATTTCCAACATCTTTCACATTTTTCGCCTTCTGCTACTTCTACTTTTACTCCAATTTTATTTTCGTCTTTTCTTTCATTTTCTTTAATTTCTAATGCTGATACTATAAATATTGTTGTTAAAAGTTCTTTATTTTCTTTTAAGAATTCGTATTCTTTGTCATTTGCAAATAGAGTAACTTTTGCATTTAATGAGTGTCCTATTACTTTTTCTGCTCTTGCTACTTCTAATTCTTTTGCAACTAGTTCTTTTAATTCTAAGATGTGATTCCATTTTTGTTCTAGCTCTTTATTATCATATTCTGCTACTACTTCTGGCCAATCACTTAGCATAACGCTTTCAACTTGTTCATTTTTAGTGTGTGGCATGTATTTCCAAATTTCTTCTGCAGTAAAGCAAATCATTGGAGCTACAATTTTTACCAAAGCATCTAGAATTATATACATTGCTGTTTGTGCAGAACGTCTTTCTTTAGCATCTTTTTTAGATGTATATAATCTATCTTTTATAATGTCTAAGTAAAAATTGCTCATGTCAGTTACACAGAATTGATTTACATCATGATATACTAAGTGGAAGTTAAAGTTTTCATAATTTTCTGTACAATCTTTTACTAATTTATTTAGTCTTGATAATGCCCATTTATCTATTTCTTCCATGTCTTTGTATTCTACTTTATTATCAGGATCAAAGTCTGAAGTATTTCCTAATATATATCTTGCTGTATTTCTTATTTTTCTGTATGCTTCACTAATTTGTTTTAATATATCTCTTGATATACTTACATCTGATTTGAAGTCTGAAGATAATACCCATAATCTTAAGATATCTGCTCCATATTCTTTTATAATTTCTTGTGGGCTAATTCCATTTCCTAAAGATTTAGACATCTTCATTCCTTGTGCATCAACTACCCATCCATGTGTTAGTATTGCTTTATATGGTGCAACGCCTTTTGTTGCAACAGATGTTAAAATTGAAGATTGGAACCAACCTCTATATTGGTCATGTCCTTCTAAGTATAAGTCTGCTGGGAATGGTAGGCCTCTTTCAACTAAAACACCTTCATAAGTAGTACCTGAATCAAACCAAACATCCATAATGTCTGTTTCTTTTTTAAATTCATGACATCCACAGTTTTCACAAACTGCACCTTCTGGCATTAATTCTTTTTCATCTAAATCAAACCAAGCATTTGAGCCTTTTTCTCTAAATATTTGTGATACTTTTTTAAAGCTCTCATCTGTAGCATATTCTTTTCCACATTCTTTGCAATAGAATATTGGAATTGGTACACCCCATGTACGTTGTCTTGAAATACACCAATCATTTCTGTCTTTTACCATGCTAGATATTCTTTCTTCTCCCCATGCTGGTGTCCATTTAACGTCTTTTATAGCTTTTAATGTTTCATCTTTAAATGCATTTACAGATGCAAACCATTGGTCTGTTGCTCTAAATATAATTGGATTTTTACATCTCCAACAATGTGGATATGAGTGATTTATTTTTTCTTTTCTTAATAAATATCCATTTTCTTCTAGCCAGTCTATAATAGCATCATTTGATTTTGCATAAAACATACCTGCAAAAGGACCTGCTCCCTCTGTTTGGTATCCTTTTCCATCAACTGTAACTATAATATCTAAGCCATTTTTAATTCCACACAAATAGTCTTCTTTACCATAGCTTGGTGCTGTATGTACTGCTCCTGTACCAGTATCTAGTTCAACAGCAACTGTATCATCACTACCTAATACTACCTTTGAAGTTCTATCTAAGAATGGATGCTTACATAAAACGCCTTCCAAATCTGTTCCATTTACAGTTTTTATAGTTTTGTATTCTTTAATACCTGCCAAATTCATAACTTCATCTACTAAACTTGTAGCCATTACTAATTTTTCTTTTCCTGTATCGACAACACTGTATTCATATTCTCCACCTACTGTAATACCTGTATTTCCTGGTAAAGTCCATGGAGTAGTAGTCCAAATAACTATAAATGTATCATTATCTAAAACTCCCTTTCCGTCTTGTACTGGGAATTTAACGTAAATTGACATTGTATCACAATCTTGGTATTCAATTTCAGCTTCTGCTAAAGCTGTTTCGCAGTCTGTACACCAATAAACTGGTTTTAAGCCTTTATAAATATAACCTTTTTTGTACATTTCTGCAAATATTCCAATTTGTCTAGCTTCTAATTCTGGTTGTAAAGTAATATATGGGTGTTTCCAATCACCTAATACACCTAATCTTTTAAAGCCTTCTGTTTGTTTTTCAACATATCCTAATGCAAAATCTTTACATGTATCTCTAAATTTTGAAACACTAACTTCATCTCTATTAATTCCTAATGCTTGAATTGCCTTTTTTTCTGTTGGAAGTCCATGTGTATCATAACCAGGAATATATATTGTTTGGTATCCTTGTAAACTTTTAAAACGATTTACAGTATCTTTTAATACTTTGTTTAAAGCATGACCCATATGAATTTCTCCATTTGCATATGGAGGTCCATCATGTAATACGTATGTTTTATGACCTTCGTTTTTCTTTAGCATTTTTTCATACAAGTCATTTTCAAATACCTCTTTTTCTGTTTTTGGTTCATTTTCAGTCAAATTTCCTCTCATTGGAAATTCTGTACTTGGCAAATTTAAAGTTTTGCCATAATCTTGTTTTTCATCTGCCATTTTTATTCCTCCTTTTAATTTACATTCAAAAGCAAATCACAAGAATTTCTACACAGTGCAAATGCTAGAAATTCTAGTAATTCGCATATTGGTCTTTTACAGAATTTACTCATATCAGTAATAAATTCATAGAATACCAAAAAGCCATTTCGTCATAATATAATAGGACGAAATGGCTTAAAATTTCCGCGGTACCACCTAATTTAAAAGAATTAAATTTTCTTTTCTCTTATTAACCTTTAACGCAGGAATACGATTTCTCTTACTTTTGTTTCAAAGAAATAGCTAAAAGGTGATAACAATAATTACTAAGTGCTTTCAAACTCTCACCAGTATGTTTGATTCTCTGTTAAGTTTTTGTAAAAATTGTGTTGTCCTTTATAATTGCCTTTATTAATATGTTATATAGTTTATCACTTTTATTTGCATTTGACAAGAGGTTAATGGAAATATTTTATTCTTCCCATTCAAGCTCCCAGTCAGAGATTTGTACTAAATCTCCATCTTTTATTCCTAATGCTCTTAATCTATCATTTACACCTAATTCGTTTAATTTTCTATGGAAATAGTGTAGTGATTCATTATCTTCTAAGTTTACTGTTCTCATAAGTTTAGTTATTACATCACCAGATACTATATACATTCCGTCTTCTTTTTTTACTGTAATATCTTCTTTATCTTCTAATGTATATACTTTCTTTATTTCTTCTACTTCTACTAAATCTTCTTTTGGTAATGTTTTTAATACTTCACTTACTCTTGCAAGTAATTCTTTTACTCCTTGTTTGGTAGCAGCTGATATTTTATATATTTCTAGTCCTTTTTCCTTTGCCATTTTTTCTAGTTCTAAATATAGATTTTCATCTTGCATACTATCAGCTTTGTTTGCTACTATTATTTGCTTTCTTTTACTTAGTTTTTCACTATATTTTTTTAATTCTTCATTTATAATTTCAAAGTCTTTTACTGGATTTCTTCCTTCTATTCCAGATACATCTATTACATGAAGAAGTAATCTTGTCCTTTCAATATGACGTAAGAATTGAATTCCAAGTCCAACTCCTTGGCTTGCTCCCTCAATTATTCCAGGAATATCTGCAATAACAAAGCTATCTCCATATTCTCCTTTTACTACTCCTAAGTTTGGTTCAAGTGTGGTAAAGTGATAATCTGCAATTTTAGGCGTTGCATCAGTTACAACTGACAAAAGTGTTGATTTTCCTACGTTTGGGAAACCTATTAATCCAACATCAGCTAAAAGTTTTAATTCTAATATAAGCTCTTTTTCTTCGCATTTTTCGCCTTCTTGTGAAAATCTAGGTGCTTGTCTAGTAGATGTTGCAAAATGTGAATTTCCTTTTCCTCCTCTACCGCCTTGTAGTATAAGTTCTTTTTGTCCCTTTTCAGATAAATCAGCTAGTACTTTTCCAGTTTGTGCATCTTTAACAATGGTTCCTAAAGGAACTTTTATTGTTAAGTCCTCACCACTTCTTCCATATCTATTAGCCCCTTCACCATTTTTTCCATTTTCAGCTTTGAATTTTTTTTGATAGCGGAAATCAATTAAAGTATTAGTATCTGGATCTACTTCAAAATATATGTTTCCTCCTTTTCCGCCATCTCCTCCGTCAGGTCCACCTGCTGCAACATATTTTTCTCTACGAAAAGAAACAGCTCCATCACCACCGTTTCCTGCTTTTGCAATTATTTTTACATAGTCTGTAAACATTTTATTCTCCTTCAAAATAGTCTAATCTCATTGCTTTTTTAACTTTTCTCATAGTTTCTCTTGCTGTTTGTCTTGTTTTTTCTGTTCCATCTTTTAGTATTTTTTCAACTAATTCTGGTCTTTCTTCATAATATTTTCTTTTTTCTCTAATTGGTGTTAAAAATTCATTTATATTTTTAGCTAGTTGTTTTTTACAAGCTACACATCCTCTTGCACCTGCTTTACATTCTTCGCAAACATTTTTTACTTCTTCTTCAGTGCTAAATAGTTTGTGATAATATGCAACCATACATACATCTGGATGTCCTTTATCATCCTTTTTAATTCTAGCTGGGTCTGTTACCGCACTCATTACTTTTTTATTTATCTCTTCTTCAGTATCTGATAAATAAATAGCATTTCCTAAAGATTTACCCATTTTGTCATTTCCATCTAACCCCTTAATTCTTTTTGCACTTGAAAGCACAGCTTCTGGTTCTGTTAAAACTTCCCCATATATACTATTAAACTTTCTAACTATTTCTCTACATTGTTCAATTAAAGGTAACTGGTCCTCTCCTACTGGGACTAGCGCTCCATCGACTACAGTAATATCTGCTGCTTGACTTACTGGGTAGCCTAGAAATCCATATGTAACACTTTCTCCAAAAACATCTCTTTTTTGTGCTAGCTCTGTTTTTACAGTTGGATTTCTTTCTAGTCTAGCTATTGTTACTAAATTAGAATAAAACACTGTAAGTTCTGCTGTTTCTGGTACCATTGATTGGATATATATTGTTGTTTTTTCTGGGTCGATTCCAACTGATAAATAGTCTAGTATAACTTGCCTTACATTTTGTCTAACTTTTTCTGGATTTTCAAAATTATCTGTTAATGCTTGAACATCTGCAATTAAAATATATGGGTCATATTTGCCAGTATTTTGCATCTCTACTCTTGTTTTTAAAGATCCAAAATAATGACCAATATGTAATCTTCCTGTTGGTCTATCACCTGTTAAAATACGTTTTTTCTTTTCTTCCATTTTTATCATTCCTTTGTTTAAAAATACATATTTATTATACTTAATTTTGGTTAATTTTACAATATGTATAAACAAAAAATTCCATATATCTTATATATGGAATTTTTTATATTATTCAGCTTTACTTCCTTCTTCAACAGGATATACGCTAACTTTCTTTTTATCTCTGCCAAGTCTTTCAAATTTAACTTTTCCAGTTACTTTAGCATATAAAGTATCATCACTACCAATACCAACATTAGTACCTGGATGAATTTTTGTTCCTCTTTGTCTTACTAGTATATTACCAGCTGGAACTACTTGACCATCTGCTCTTTTTAGTCCTAAACGTTTAGATTCACTATCTCTACCGTTCTTAACACTACCTTGACCTTTCTTATGAGCCATCCTATTTCACTCCCTTCAATTTTTGTTTTAGGGTATTTCTATCTTTTTTAATAGTTTTTACCATAATATATTCAAATTTTTTAATTAAGCCTCTTTTTTAGTTGTAGCTTTTTTTGTAGTAGCTTTAGCTGCTGTTTCTTTTACTTCAGCTTTTGCTTCTGTTTTTTCAGTAGGCATTTTTATTTTTGTAATTTCTACTTTAGTGTATGGTTGTCTATGTCCTTGAGTTCTTCTATAGTTCTTTTTAGCTTTATATTTGTAAACTAAAATCTTTTTACCTTTACCATGAGAAACTACTTTTCCTTCAACTTTAACACCTTTTACATAAGGAGCTCCAACTTCTACTTTTTTGTCATCAGATAATAAAACAACATTATCAAATGTTACTTTTTTACCTTCTTCTGCTTCTAATTTTTCGAAGAATACTACATCTCCTTCTGTTACTTTGTATTGTTTTCCACAGCTTTCAATAATTGCGTACATTCTTTGTACACCTCCTATATTTCGTATACTCGCTAAGCATAAATAACAAGGCAATTGTTTTATAAACAATATTTAGTTGCCCGACTCAGGCGGCTTACAGTTAATTATTTTACCACATTGTACTATCTATGTCAATGTTTTCAAATAAATTTTATGAATTTAACAGTATGTTTTAAATGCCTTGCTGTAATATCCGTCTCCTCTGCCAACTCGATTAGCACTATCATGAGCTTCCATTGTCCATTCATATGCATTTCCTGCTAAATCAAATATATTTTTTGCCTTAAAGCTATCGCTTGCTCCTGCTGTTAATAAGATAATTTAAGAGTTTGTTTTATAATTGTATTTTCCTTCTCTTATGTATTTTAAACTTCACATTTTCTATATTAAAATATCATAATGCCTTTTTATTTTTAATATTTTTTTCTAAATTTATGTTGACAGTTTTTGACAAGATTTTGACTAACTGTTTTTGTATTAATATTTTATAATTTAAGATGAATTTTTTGCGGTCCAGGCACTTTAGTTTTTTTTGAGCATATAATTTTATATATTGAATTGGAGGTATATATATGTTTGCCTTTTCTATTAGTGGTCTTTTAGCATTTTTAAATTCAGCTGTATTTTTAGTTGGATACATTTCAAATAATACTTTGTTTCCAGAACCTTTAAATAGTGATGAGGAACGAAAATATTTAGAACTTATGAAAAGTGGAGATGAAGAAGCACGAAATATATTGATTGAAAGGAACTTGAGATTAGTTGCTCATGTTTGTAAAAAATATACTGCTACAAAGGTTGATCAAGATGATTTGATTTCTATTGGCAGTATTGGTTTAATCAAAGGAATAAATAGTTTTGATAGTTCAAAAGGTGTACGTTTGGCTACTTATGTTTCTCGTTGTATTGATAATGAGGTACTTATGTATTTAAGAAGTACTAAAAAGTTAGGTGCTGAGGTTTACTTGGATGACCCTATTGGAAAAGATAAAGATGATAATGTAGTTACTTTGCAGGAAGTTTTGGAAAATAATGATAAGAATATTGAAGATGAAGTTGATTTGAAGTTTAAAATAAAGAAGTTATACGAAAAAATGAAAGAGGTTTTAAAGGAAAGAGAAAAAACTATTTTGGAACTACGTTTTGGTTTAAACGGTGATAAACCTAAAACTCAAAATGAGATTGCAGATTCTATGGATATTTCTCGTTCTTATGTTTCTAGAATTGAAACAAAGGCAATTAATAAACTTGCAAAAGAATTTAAGGGATAAAGTTAAAAAAGCTGGTTGACTACCAGCTTCTTTAGTTTTTATTTAATTATTGATATTAAAAAATCTACTAATTCTGTTTGTGTTAATCCATCTGTTTCTATATCGAAGTATACATCATTTAATTTGAATTCTGCTAAATATAGTTTTTCATATTGTGTTATTATAACATCTGTGCCTTCTATTTTTGATATTTTTTCTTCACTGCTCAAGTGATAATCTCTTAGTGGTTTTCCAACTTTTGAAAATGCTATTCTTATTGTTCTATCTTTTGCCTCATTTGAATAATCCCAAATATAATCATGAGTTACAGTATACTTTTTATCTGTAAAATTTTCTTTAGTCATTATAATTCTATTTACAAAATTGTTTTTCAAGTCTTTTGGAGCATTAAGTTCCTTTTGAGTAAATGGAAAAGTTTTACAGAATTCCTTATTCAAGTCAGCTATCACTTCTTGTATATCTGCATCTAATTTCATCATGCTTTGTGATTTTGCCTTATTTATATTTAATTCTATTTTTTCGTCAGCAATTTGTATTTTTTCGTCATTGTTATTTCTAGGGACATTGTATGCTATAACTCCTACTAATAGTACAACTGCCACAAGGCTTGAAGCTAAAACATAACTTAATTTTACTTTCATATTATCTCTCCTCTCAATTTTTGATAAAATGATATTATAATTCTTTTCTTTGTCAAAATTCTTTTGTATTGTACCTTTCAAATTATTCATTTATATCACCTTCAATCTTTACATTTTCTTTAATGTCTTTAATATTTCTATATAAAATATTTTTGACATTAGATTCACTCATACTTAATTCTTTTGCAATTTGTGATATTTTTAGTTCTGCACAATAATATAAATAGAAAACTTTTATAACCTTTATATTTTTACTTTTAATATATTGCCATACCGCTTCTGCATTTAGCTTTTTAATTGTTTCCGCTTCCAAATCAAAATCATCTGGTAAATCTATTTCTTCATCTTCTGTTTGAAAAATACTATAGTTTTTTATTTTATATAAAAGTCCATAATATTTTTGAATTTTCTTTTTAGCTATTCCTATTACAAAGTTTTGGCAGTTTTCTATATATAATTTTGGCTTTTTTTCTAATATATTGTATAATTCTACATAAGTATCTTGTACTAAATCGTTTACATCATCAATGTTTGAACACTTGCAAACTATATATCTTAATGTTCGTTCATATGTAGAGTCATATATATCTTCAAAATTTTCTAAGGATATTCCGAGTACTCATTATTTTCTCCTTTCACTTATATAGTGCTTAATTTTGATTAAAAAGTTTCAATAATTATAGCATATTTTTATTTTGTGTATATATAATTTTTGTATGAAGATTTTTATTTTTAGAAAAAAGTATCTTTTAATTATTTTTATTATGTTAATATTAATAAGTTATTTTTTTATAAGAGATAACTTTACTTTTGCTTTATCTTTAAGTAAAGGTGAAATTTTAAATTCTTCTTTTAAAAATAAGTTTGCCTCTATTTGTAAGAGTAGTGAAAAAGTTGTGTATTTAACATTTGATGATGGCCCAACTTCTAATGTTACTCCTAAAATTTTAGACATCTTAGAAAAGGAAAATGTTAAGGCTACTTTTTTTGTTGTTGGTAAACACGTAAAAGAACATCCTGAAATTGTTAAACGTGCTTATGAGGCAGGTCATTTTATTGCTAATCACGGATATAGCCATAATAACTCATTATTATATAAAAATGAAGATAGTTTTCGTAATGAAATTTTAAATACTGATGAAGAAATTGCAAAGGCTATTGGAATTCAGGATTATTGTTCACATGTTTTTCGCTTTCCAAATGGTTTTGCTTCTCCAAATTATAAATATAAAAAGAAAAACATAGTTAATGTTCTTACTGAAATTAACTATGTTTATGTTGATTGGAATTGTTTAAATAAGGATTCTGAACATAAATATTCTAATTACCAATTATTAAACAATCTAAAAAAATCTGCTAAAGGTAAAGGAACTTTAATTGTTCTTATGCATGATACCGGTGATGTAAATAAAACTTATGATGTTTTGCAAGACTCTATTAAATACTTAAAATCTCAAGGATATGTATTTAAAAACTTTTATGAGCTTCTAAATTAAAATTTTATAACTTTGCAGATTTGATTTGTTATATTTTCTAATTCTTTGTCTAGTTCTTTAAATGTATAGAATTCCAAATTTGTATCTGCAGGAATTTCTTTATTATTCAAAAATTCTATTACTTTAGCTATGTCTTGTTCATTTAATTCTATTTCCTTAATGTTCTGTAGTTCTTTTATTGCCTCTTTGTAATCATCTAAAAATATCTTGTTATCAATATATTTGCTGTCATATTTTTTTAAGTCCTTATGTTTAGTCTTAATATATTCTTGTTTATTTAGATGGTTAATATCACACTTTAAGTTATATGCTTTATTCAATAAATAATCTGTATATAGATGAATTAAATACCCAAATACTACTGGATTAGTTCTTATTATGTTTTGGTATTTTTCATAAAAATTAGTATATGTAGATTGATCTTTTTCGTTATAAAAGTGCGTGTATTCATGATTATATATATGTGATATACCTTTTACAATGAAGCCATTATTTATATCTGGTGCTATATTGCCTAATAAAAATAAGTTATAATCTTCATTATTAAAGTGTATCTGTTCATTTACTTTTTTTGCTATTTCTAAGTGTACTCTCCAATTTGGCATTTTTTTCATCTCTCTTTCGTCTTATCAATTTGATTATTATACTACATTTTTCTACAAATGTGAACCTTTTATATAAATTTTAATTTCAAAAAAATATGGTGTAAGTAATTACACCATATTTTCATATTATTTTTTGTTGTTTTTTAATATTGTAATTCCCGCATTGGTTTGTGCTTTTAGAATATAGCTTAATATCAAACATTTCGCTTTCTTTAACATCTAGTATTTTTATTATTTTATCATATTCTGCTCCGTGTAAGAAGTATAATCCACCATCTTTTTCATTATATTTTTAAAATCTTCTGAGTAGTTTATTAAGTATAGATCATTTCCTTTTGCATTTACCCAAAAGTTTACAATTTCCATATCTTTTACTTGAAAATTTTGACCGGTTACTGGTAATTCTGCTACATAAGTATCAATAGATTTTTTTACATTTTCATCATATTGATATTTAATGTTTACAACATGTTCCTCTTGTGCTTTTCCTGTACTTGGGCTTACTTTATAAAGTATTTTACAGCTTGTGTAGTCTTTGTTGTATGATGTAGAGTCTATTGAGAAGTCTGGATATTTCATCATTATATTTTCTTCAATTAATATCATGGCTTCAGACTCATTTGTTGGTGGAATGCTTTTTAACATATTAATAGTTTTCTGCTTTTATTTCAAAGTATGCTTGTGGATGTGCACATACTGGGCATACTGCTGGTGCCTTTGTTCCAACAACAATGTGTCCACAGTTTCTACATTTCCATATTTTAATTTCTCCTGCTTCAAATACTTTACCATCTTGAACATTTGATAATAATTTTCTATATCTTTCTTCATGTTCTTTTTCTATTTTTCCAACTGCTTCAAATAAAAATGCAATGTGGTCAAATCCTTCTTCTTTTGCTTCTTTAGCCATTCTGTCATACATATCTGTCCATTCAAAATTTTCTCCTGCTGCTGCATCTGCTAAGTTTTGAGCAGTTGTAGGTATTTCGCCTCCACATAATAGTTTAAACCATAATTTTGCATGTTCTTTTTCATTGTCAGCTGTTTCTTGGAATATGGCTGCTATTTGCTCATATCCTTCTTTTTTTGCTTTACTTGCAAAGTATGTGTATTTATTTCTTGCTTGAGATTCTCCTGCAAAAGCCTCCATTAAATTTTTTTCTGTTTTTGTTCCTTTTAATTCCATACTTTTTCCTCCTTTTCTTGGCTGTTCTTTTACAATATATCACAAAGTACTTTTTGTTTCAACAGGATTTTAATATTTTATTTGTTTAATTTTAAAATATACAAAGAAAACAAGAATGATAATTTTAGTTTACAATCATCATTTTGAGCAATATCTACAAAGTATTGCTTCTAAGCCTATTTCTAGAGATATTAATCCCACTTTGTAGTTTGCATCTAAGTCTATTAGTGCTTCTAATACTTCTTTTAGTTCTTGTGTTTCAAAATATTTTGCTTGAGTTTTGTATTTACTTACCAAGAATAGTTGGTTTGGTTTTAAGTTCATTGCTGTTGCAACATCTTCATTGTATTTTTCTGCAATTTTTATAATATATAATTTTTTAAAGTGGTTATATAAAGTTATTAATATTTTTTGTATTGGTTCTTTGTTTGCTATAAGGCCATTATATACTTCTAATGCTTTTGATGTTTCTTTTTTTCCTAAATTGTCAGTCAAATCAAATATTACAGCTTGTATTTGTTTGGTGCATAGTAAGTCTATATCCTGTTTTGTTATATTGCTATTTTCGCCCTTATATTCAATAAGTTTTCTGATTTCATTTATCAAGTCTTGCATACTAGTTCCGCAACATTCTACTAAATATTTTGCTGTTGTGTCATCTATGTTTACTTTGTATGCTACTGCTATCTTTTTTATATTTGCAATTAGGTCTGGTAATTTTAAAAGTGCAAATTCTTTTACTTCTCCAACTTTTTCAATTGCCTGATACAATGTATTTTTGTCTACCTCTTGTTCTACAAAAATTAAGTCTACTGTATCTTTTAATTCTTCTGAATTTTCTTGTATGTATTTGGCTATTTTTTCATTTAAAGGTAATTTGGTTTCATCTACCTTTTTCTTTTTTGTATCTGCTTTAGTTGTCTTTTTTTCTTTTTTGAAAAGTCCTGTGTTTTTGGCAATTATTAGTTTTTTGTCAAAGCCAAATGCTGGTGTTTGTAAGTCTGAGATTAGTTTTTCTGCATTTGTATCATCAATTTGAATAAAGTTTATTCCTAATATTAATTGTGGAAATTCTTTTTTTATTTTCTTTACTCTTGTTTCTAATAAGTATGTTTCTTCACCATAGAACAAATATATTGCCATAACTTTTTTCCTTTCATTATAACTTTTCAGAGAATTTTGCTGAGTGTGCATGACAAATTGCAGCTGCCATACTATCAGTTGTATCATCTAGTTTTGGTAAATTTTCAACTTTTAATATTGTTTTTACCATTTTTTGTACTTGTATTTTATCTGCTCTTCCATATCCTACTACTGCTTGTTTTATTTGGAGTGGTGTGTATTCATATGTAGGCACTCCTTTTCTGCAACCTACTACAAGTATTACACCTCTTGCTTGTGCTACATTTATAGCGGTTTTTGCATTGTTGTTGAAAAATAGCTCTTCAACTGATATTGCATCTGGTTTATATGTATCTATTATTTCTTCTAAGTCATTATTTAGTTTTAATAGCCTTTGTGGAAAAGACTCACCTGCTTTGGTGAGTACAGCTCCGGATGTTATTAATTTGAATTTGTTGCCTATGTAGTCTATTATGCTATATCCTGTTATTGCAAAACCAGGATCTATTCCTAATATTCTCATTTTATCCTCTTTTCTTATATATTAGTGTTTATTATGAATGATAATTCTAAATATCTCTGCTACTGACCATGCTTGAGCAAAAGCTCCTTTTGCTTCATACGGTTTTGCTGAATCATATAATTCACTAATACTTCCAACTGTTGAGCGATTATACATTTCATTATAAAATGTATCTTCTACATTTTGTGCAAATTTAGAGTATTGTTCTTCTAGTTCTTTCTTTTTAGTTTTATTTTTTTCTGAGTTTATTATATTTAAAAAACTATCTGAATATATACCTAAAAGCCATGGCCAAGTAATTCCTTGGTGATAACTCATATCTCTTTTTATTTGGTCGCCTTCATATATTTCTCTATAACATTTTTCACCTTTTGCTAATGTTTTTAGTCCGTATGGTGTTAATAGCTTTTTGGTAACTGTTTCAAATGCAGTTTTAGCTTCTTCTGAGTTTGGTTCAACTATAGGATAGTGTAATCCAATTGCAAATAATTGGTTTGGTCTTATTGAATTATCTCCTACTAAGTCGTCAAAGCACTTTCTTTTTTTATTATAGAATTTTTTTACAAAATTTGCTTTACATTTTTTTGAAAGTTCTGAATATTTTTTAGCTAGCTCTTTTTCTTTATATAGGTTGGCAAAATCTTCCATTATTTTTAGAGCATTATACCATAATGCATTTATTTCTATTGCTTTGCCATTTCTAGGTGTTACTACAATATCTCCAATTTTTGCATCCATCCAAGTATTTTGTATTTGCGGTGTTCCTGATGATAATAATCCATCTTCATTGTCTAAGTGAATATTATTTCCGTCTAAATCAATTCCACTTATATATGCTTCTATTACCTTTTTTAGAGTATCATATAATTGATTTTTTAGGAACTCGTAATCATGTGTATATGCTAAATATTTTCTTACTTGCTCAAATAATAGCAAAGACGCATCTACACTATTATATAATGGTCTTGCATCATATCCAGAATATCCATTTGGAACTAGCCCATATTTTATATCTCTTATGCATGTTAATAATACTTCTTTTGCTACTTGAAATTTTCTAGGTATTAATGTTATTCCTTCAAATGAAATTAAAGCATCTCTTCCCCAGTCTAAGAACCATGGATAGCCTGCAATTATCGTGTATAGTGCAAAACTTGGTCTATATGCAATAAAATTATCTGATGCTATTATATAATCTCTCATAAGTGTTTTGTATTTATCAGTATATTGCTTTTTAGCGTCTAATAAATATGAGTCATACAAATCACTGGTTATTCTTACAATTTCTTTGTTTATTAAATTTTTGCCATCTAGTTCTTCTATATTTTCTTCTAAAGAGCAAATAAATGTAATAAACTTTTCTTCGTTTGCTCTTAATTTTATTTCAAACACTCCTGGAACTGCTAAATTTTCTTCGGCTCCTTGTCCTCTTTTTTCTTCTTCTAAATAATACATATTTCTAAATGTGTCATTTAAATGCTCTATGTATTTTCCTTCTGATAATTTCATATAAATTGGTGTTTGATTTTTATTATCTACAATTACTTTTACTTTTGTTTCTTTTATTTCTTGTTTTAGTTGAAAATTAGCATTTGGAGTTGTTGAATGAAAATCTCTAAAGTTAATAATTGGCGCTATTTTAAATTTGGTTCTTTTTTCATTGTTTTTTATATTGTATAGCACACATACTGTATTTTTTCCATGTTCCATACATATATATTTTTTTATAATTGCCCCATCAACTTCGTATGTAAATATAGGAATATACTCTTTTTCAAAAGATTTTAAATATTGGTATCCTTTTGAAATGTAGTCTTTTCCAATATTAGAATATATGGGGTATTCTCGCCCACCACTTTCAAAGCTCTCATCAACTTTGGATAATATTAAATTTCTATTTCCTGGTGGATTTAAAGGTGCTACCAATAATCCATGATATTTTCTGGTGTTTATTCCTAAAATAGTTGAACTACTATAGCCACCTAATCCATTTGTAATTATCCAATCTTGTTTTAATGCCTTTTCAAATTCTAAGTTTTCATATTTCATTTGTGTATCCCCTGTTCTTTGGTTCTATCTTCTTCTTTTCTTTTTATTTTTCTTCTTTCTAAATTCTTGTTTTTTATTTTCCTCGATAGCTTCTTGCTTTTTCTCTAGTTCTTGCCTTGCTTTCAACTTTTCGTCAGATTCTTGGATTGAATTAATCCTCTCTTGATATTTTTTGAAGAATTTGCTTTTTGCTCTTTCATCTTTCTTTTTAGTTTTTCTCATGTTGTCGTTTTTCTTTTCAGTTTTTAATGACTTTTTAGCTTCTTTTAATCTGTCATTTAATAATACATATTTAGTATCATTTTGCATATCTTTAAATTTTAAATCATCGCATATTAATTGAATGATTGATGCTGCTATAGCATCTGGATTATGGCGTATACGGTCGCCTACTATGTATGATAAATCCCTTTGCATTAAGTATACATCTTGTTCTTTTGCTTTTGCTGTGTCTATTTGTACAAGTTCTTGTCCTTGCATATTATATTTTCTAACATACTCTGGAATTAGTTCTCCTGTATCATATATACAATATTTTATAACTCCTTTACCTGCATGGTCGTTTATTGCCTTAATATGATCTGATAAAGTATAGTTATCTGTTTGACCTGTTGTTGTCATTATATTGCTTACATATATTTTAAATGCTTTACTTTCTTTTATTGCTTTTGCTACTCCATTTACTAAAAGGTTTGGAATAACATTAGTGTATAGACTACCTGGTCCAATAACAATTGCATCTGCTTCTTCTATAGCTTCTACTACTCCTGGAGCCACTTTACAGTTTGTTGGATTTATAAATATACGATTTATTTTACTAGTTTTTGAATTTACTATATCTGGAATTTTATCTCTGCTTCTTATTATAGTTCCATCTTCTAGTTCTGCACAGATTTGTATTGGTTCTAATGTTACAGGAAGTACTCTTCCTGTAATATTTAACACATTTTTGGTTTGCTCAACAGATTTTGCAAAATCTCCATAAAGTTCTTTCATCCCTAGTAAATATATATCGCCAAAGGATAAGTTGGTTAATCTTCCTCTGTTAAAAGTGATATTCATTATTTTTTCCATTGTTTCTTCATCTTTTGCGAGAGCAACTAAACTTTCTTTTATGTCATCTAATGGCATTGTTCCTAATTCTCTTCTTGATTCTGGTATAATTTCTCCATAATCTGATACTGTAACAATAGCTGTTAAATTATCTGTGTAGTTTTTTAACCCTTTTAGAACTGAATTTAGACCTGTTCCTCCACCTATCGCTACTATCTTTGGTCCTTGGTCATATATTTTTTTGTTGTATATTAAAGTGTTAACTTTAGCATTTTGATTTTCAATTCTATTGTCTGTTTCTTGTACCAATAACTCTAATGTTCTTTTTTGCATATGTATAATACCCAAAATTACAAATACAAATCCAACAACAAAACATGCTATAATTTTAGCAAGTGGCCAAAAATCAAGTCTTTCTGATGTTAAAATATTTGCCATTCCATAGCATGCTAATACCATTCCTATCAAAACTAATAATATCCATCTTTTCATTTTAGTGCTATTACTAAACCATTTAAAAAAACCTTTCATTACTTAAATCCCTTCTCCTAATAATTCAATTTCTAATTCAATTTGTTTACCTGTTTTTTCTAATACTACTTGTTTTACATGATTTACAACATTTAAAACATCTTGTGCTGTAGCATTGCCTATATTAACTATAAAGCCTGCGTGTAACATTGACACTTGTGCTCCTCCTGAGGTATATCCCTTTAGTCCACATTCATCAATTAATTTTGCTGTAATAAAATCTGAGCCTCTCTTAAATGTACTTCCCGCTGATGGAAAGTTTAATGGTTGCTTTTCTTTTCTACTTTGAGCATATTCATCCATTTTCGCTTTTATTTCGTTTTTATCTCCATATGGTAATTCTAAAGTTGTTTTTATTACAATTTCTTTTGAATTTACAAACCTACTATGGCGATATGAAAAATCGCATTTTTCATTTGTAATAGTTGTAATTTTTCCATCTTTTGTTAATATAGTTACATCTTTTACAATGTCTTTCATTTCTCCGCCATATGCTCCTGCATTCATTCGTATTGCTCCACCAATACTACCAGGAATCCCTGCCGCAAATTCAAAACCTGTTATGCTTTGCTTTAGTAGAACTTGTGCTAACATGCCAAGCATAACACCAGCTTTCACCTCTATTATAGCGCTTTTTTCTTGTTTTATATTTATTTCTTTTAAGTCTATTTGTAATACAATTCCTCTTATTCCTTTATCTGATACTAATACATTGCTTCCATTTCCTAAAACGGTAACTTCTATTTTATTTTCATTTGCAAATTTTACAACATATTTTATCTCTTCTATGTTTTTTGCAACAACAAATATGTCTGCATTTCCACCAATTTTAAAGTTTGTATGCTTATTCATTGGCTCATCTATTTTTACTGTTCCTTGCTTAATTTCATTTGTTAATAAGTCATAGATTTTTTGTTTTTCCAAATATTATTCCTCCTTTGACTTTTACTTCTAAATTTTATCATTTTTGAGTATATATTACAAGATATATTTTTTAAAAAAATATATTCGATTTTATTAAAAATTTATCAAAATTATTGCAAAATTTGTAGAATAATGTATAATTAGATTATAGTTAATATTAAGGAGGAATTATTATGTTCTGTAAACAATGTGGAAAGCCAATTGATGATGGAGAAGAACTTTGTGAAGATTGCAAAAGTGTTGCTAATAATAGCTCTAACACTCATACTTCTTCTGATGAAGTAAAAGAACCTATCAATAATGGAAAAACATCATTTAATCCCAATGCTAAGTCAAAAATAGCAGCTGGTTTATTAGGTATATTTTTAGGAGCTTTTGGGGTTCACAATTTTTATTTAGGATATACTGGAAAAGCTGTTGCTCAATTATTAATTACAATTTTAAGTTGTGGTATATTATCTTTTGTTTCAGGAATTTGGGGACTTATTGAAGGTATTTTAATTTTAACAGGAAGTATTCCTGTTGACGCAGATGGAAATGAATTAAGGGATTAATTTGAATGAATAGAATAAAAAATTTTATAATATTAATAGTATTGATAATTTTTTTATATATAATAGCTATTCTACCAGTAACTTGCATTTTAAAATCAGTTACTGGTATTTTATGCCCTGCTTGTGGTATGACAAGAGCATTTGGGGCAATAATGCATTTTGAATTTTCTAAAGCTACCTATTTTAATATTTTAAGTATTCCATTATTTATTTTTATACCTTATTTTATTTTTAGATTAGTTATTGATTTAATAAAAAATAGGTTTGTATTTATTCCTAATTTACTTAACTTTTTTAAAAATTATTACTGGTTATTTTTAATATTGATATTTGTTAGCTTTATTTTTAACAATTTGAAATTTTGAATTTTTTATACAATAGAAAAGAACTAACTTTAATGTGTAAAGTTAGCTCTTTTGTTTTGTAAATGTTAAATTTTTGAAAGTATTGAAAATACAAAATAACTAAGTATTGTTGCTGCTGAAACAATTATAGAACCCATTTCAAATGCTCTAGAACCTTTTTCAGCTTTTTCTTTTTCTGATACGTCTTTGTCATATGTTGAGATTATAGCTATTATAATTCCTACAATTGCTATTGCAAATGATGGTAATAATAAATTATGAAAGAAAGACATTATAACAGATACTATACTTACAATAAAAGAAACTATTCCTAACATAATTTTCCTCCTTCTTTTGTGTTTATTTATATGGATTATATCATTACTATTTTATTTTTACAATCTTTTCTACAAATTATTGCAAAAATTTTTATACATTAAATTGAATAAAAATAAATTTTAATGTATAATAAATATTAGATTAAGAATATGGAGGATATATAATTATGAAAATTAAAATTTTTAGCATTTTACTTGCTTTTATCTTATTATTTTCTATTTTTAGTACTTCTTTTGCGGCTACAGTAAGTGCTAGTAAAACAACTATGAGTGTAGTTGATAAAAGCATTTGTGAAATTAATTTAAATGATATTGGTAAATTTACCAAAGAGCTTACAAATTTTGATGCTAATAAAAAAGAGGCTACTTTAACATTAACTTTAAAAAACATTGCTCAAAAAGAAAATATCACAAAGCCTGTTGAGGTGTTTCTTATTTTAGATAATTCCAATAGTATGACTTCAACTTATCAAGGAAAAGCTAAAAAACAATATGTTGTTGAAACAGCTACAGCCTTTGTTGATTCACTATTTGATTATTTTGAAAATGCCAAAGTTGGTATAGTTAGTTTTTCAAGTATAGATACTACTACTTCTAGTGGTTCTGGGCTTTCTTTAGGTACAGAAAATGATGCTAAATTATTGCTAGATTTATCTAGTTCTGAAGAAACTATAAAAAATACAATTACAAATTATGCCGAAAATAAAGGGCCATATACTAATATTGAAGCTGGTTTATCTATTGCAGAAAAAAACTTTACAACTAGCACAGATTCAGAAAAGTATGTTATATTAATTTCAGATGGTGTTCCTAATCTTTGTTTGAACACTTCTTCTACTTTAACATATTCTGGCGTAGTTGCTACAAATACAAAAAATAAATTGATTGAAATGAAGAATAAAGGTTATAATATTTTTTCTGTTTTAATGGGCTTAGCAGAAAGTAATACTCCAAATCCATCTGCTCCAACAATAAGTGATGGTTCAAGACATATGACTTATCGTGAACTTGCAGAAGAAATATTTGGAACTACTGCAAATCCTACTGCTGGTGATTTTTATTATATAGATTACAATAGTTTGTCTACTACTGTAAACACAAATATTTATGATAAAATTACTTATGTTAAAGATAACAGCTTAAATAATGTTGTTATAAAAGATTATTTTCCAAAGGAAATTATTGAAAACTTTAATTTTGAATATGTAGAATCACCTAATATTGGTAACGTTTCTACAAAAATTGATACTTCTGATAACAGTATTACATGGGAAATAGAACTATTAAAAGAAGGTGAAGTTGCTACTTTAAGCTATAAGCTAACACTAAAAAATGAATATAATGAAGAAATAGTTGATAAAATTCTTCCTACTAATACTAAGGTAGATATAAGTTTTGAAACTATTGATGGAAAAGGTAATGCTTTTTCAGATGTTTCTCCAAAAGTTAAGTTAGTAGTCAATAATGATATAAAAATTCCTGATAATACTATTTCTAAAGATCCTATTCCTCAAACTGGAATTTATAATGTATTATTTGTAACATTGATTAGTATAGCTGTTGTATTTGTTATTATAAAAATTAAACGTTTAAATGAACTAAAGAAATAAAACATAAAAAATCCAACTCGCAATGAGTTGGATTTTTTTATTTTAGGTAATTGATGCATTATATATTTTTACAATTACATCATTTAATTTTTGGTCAAATTCTTCTTGTGTTTGGTGAACATTTAAGTCTTGTAGCAATGCTCTTGAAAAACTTGCTATCATTTTGTTATTTTTTGCAAGTAACTCTACTGCTTCTTCTATGTCATATCCGCCTGATAAAGCTACTATTCTTACAACACAGCTATAATTATATAAGTCAAGATAATGATTAGCTATAGTTGGAATTGTGAATTTGAACATTATTTTCTTACTCTCATCCCAAGCATCTAATTGTTTTTTTATTTCTTCTTTTAATATTTCTTCGCATTTTTCTTTTTCTGGTGCATTTATATCAACTTCTGGTTCGATAATTGGAACTAAGCCTGCATCACAAATTCTTTCTGCTAATTCAAATTGTTGTTTAACAATTGCTTTTATTCCTTCTTCATTTGGTTCATATATAACTGATCTCATTTTTGTTCCAAAAACATTTTTCTCGTTTGCTTCTCTTAGTTCTTCGTCAAGTTCTGGTATTTCTTTCATTAATTTTACACCATTTGCTTGTTCTGCTAACCCCTTATCAACTTTTAAAAATGAAACAATTTGTTTTTCATTCCATAAATAATCTGCTGTATATTGGTCATTTACTTTTGAAAGCATTGTTTTTTCAAATAATATTGCTCCTATTATATGGTCATTTGTAAATGCTTTACTTGTAAATACTCTTTTTCTCATTTCATGTATCAAGTTAAACATTTCTTCTTCTGAGCTATATTCATTTTCTTCTATTCCATAATTTTTTAGAGTTTTGCTACTACTTCCGCCACTTTGGTCTAGTGCTGCTATAAAGCCTGGTTTATTTTTCATAATTTCAAACATTTTCTCATTCATTTTTATTACCTACCTTTTTATAATATTGGTTGGGGTACTGTGATTCGAACACAGGAATGTCGGAGTCAGAGTCCGATGCCTTACCGCTTGGCGATACCCCAGAATATTTTAAATTTTAGTCACGAGTAAGTTTACTTACCAGCGACTCGCTATCGCTCCCTGCATACTGATGCTGTAACTCAGCTAAAGCTTCGAACAGCCACAGCAGCTTGGCGATACCCCAGAATTTATGTAGTAGTGTGAAAAATACCAAATGTATTTTTCACACTAAGTAACATTATTTTATAGCTTTGCGTCCTCTAAATACTGCTACATCTCCTAATTCTGCTTCAATATTCAATAGTCTGTTATATTTAGCAACTCTATCTGTTCTGCATGGTGCACCAGTTTTAATTTGTCCTGCATTTGTTGCAACTGCAACATCAGCTAATGTTGTGTCTTCTGTTTCACCACTTCTATGTGATACAACTGCTGTATATCCATTTCTCTTTGCTAGTTCAATTGCATCTAATGTTTCTGTTAATGTTCCAATTTGGTTTAATTTAATTAATATACTATTTGCTGTGTTGTTGTCAATTCCTTTTTGTAATCTCTTCATATTTGTTACAAATAAGTCATCTCCTACTAATTGAACTTTTTTTCCAATACGTTCAGTTAGTTTTTTCCAGCTCTCCCAGTCTTCTTCTGCTAATCCATCTTCAATTGAGATTATAGGATATTTTTCTGCTAATTCAACTATAAAGTCTATCATTTGGTCTTTTGTTTTGAATTCATCTGTTTTCCAGAAGTAATATCCGTCTTTTCCTATCTTTTTAGCTTCATCAAACATTTCTGTTGCCGCAACGTCTAAAGCTAAGCAAACGTCTTCTACTGGTTTATATCCAGCTTGTTTGATTGCTTCTATAATTAATTCTACTGCTTCTTCTTCGCTTCCTAAGTTTGGAGCAAATCCACCTTCATCTCCAACACCTGTTGAATATCCTTTTGATTTTAATACTTTCTTTAAGTTATGGTATACTTCTACACCCATTTTCATGCATTCACTAAATGTTTTAGCTCCAACTGGCATAATCATAAATTCTTGTACACTTAAAGAGCTGTCAGCGTGTTTTCCCCCGTTCATAATGTTCATCATTGGAACTGGTAGTTCTTTTGCATTTACTCCTCCAATGTAGTTATATAGGCTCATTCCTAATGAAGCTGCTGCTGCTTTTGCTACTGCTAAAGAAACTCCAAGCATAGCATTTGCACCTAATTTTCCTTTATTTTCTGTTCCATCAAGTTTAATCATTGTAGCATCTATTTTAGCTTGCTCATATACGTTCATACCTTCGATTTCTTTGCTAATAACTTTATTTACATTTTCAACTGCTTTTAATACGCCTTTACCTAAATATCTTTCTTTATCACCATCTCTTAATTCAACTGCTTCAAAACTTCCTGTTGATGCTCCTGATGGAACCATTGCTACTCCTGAAAATCCCCCCTCTGTTACAACTTCCACTTGTACAGTTGGATTTCCTCTTGAATCTAATACTTCTAATGCTCTTACGCTTTCAATTTCTAAATAATCTTTCATGATTATCCTCCTTTTTATATGTTATTTTTCAATAAGACTTTCTCCTGTCATTTCAGCTGGTTTTTCTAGTCCCATAATATCTAACATTGTTGGTGCTAAATCTGCAAGTTTACCTTCTTTTAATTTTACACCTTGCACTCCTATTAAAACTAATGGAACTGGGTTTGTAGTATGTGCTGTGTGTGGCTCACCTGTTTTATAATCTATCATTTGCTCTGCATTTCCGTGATCAGCTGTTATTAAGATTACTCCTTGTTTTTCTTCCATTGCTTCAACAACTCTTTCTACACATCCATCAATTGTTTCAATAGCTTTAATTGCTGCTTCTAGACTTCCTGTATGACCTACCATATCTGGGTTAGCATAATTTAATATAATACAATTATATTTGTCTGAGTTTATTGCTTCAACAACTTTGTCTGTTACTTCTATAGCACTCATTTCAGGTTTTAGATCATAAGTTTGAACTTTAGGAGATGGTATTAAAATTCTATCTTCTCCTTTATATTGTTTTTCTTCTCCACCATTAAAGAAGAATGTAACATGTGCATATTTTTCTGTTTCTGCAATTCTTAATTGTGTTAGTCCTTTTTTAGAAACATATTCTCCAAATGTATTAACTAATACCTCTGGCTTAAATGCAATTTGAACATTTGGTATTGTTTCATCATATTGAGTGAAACATACATAATATAAATCTAATGGTTTTACTTCAAATCCGTCAAATTCTGGATCAACTAAACTTCTTGTTATTTCTCTTGCTCTATCTGGTCTAAAGTTAAAGAATATAACCGAATCATGATTATCAATTGTAGCAATTGGTTCTTCACCATTGCATATAACTGTTGGTTCAACAAATTCGTCAAATACTTCTTTTTGATATGACGCTTCTATTCCAGAAATAGCAGATGTTGCTTTTTCTCCTTCTCCATATACTAAGGCTTTATATGCTTTTTCAACTCTATCCCATCTTTTATCTCTATCCATACTGTAAAATCTACCAGATATACTTGCTATTTTTCCTACACCTTTTTCTTTCATTTTTTCCTCAAGTTGTAAAATATAGCTTTCTCCTGAAGCTGGTGGCGTATCTCTTCCATCTAAAAAGCAATGTACATATACATCTTCAAAGTCTTTTCTTTTTGCTAATTCTAGTAATGCGAATAAATGTCTAATATGGCTATGAACTCCACCATCTGAAAGTAGACCCATAATATGAAGTTTAGAGTTGTGTTTTTTGCAATTATCAATTGCTGCTGTTAATTCTTTAATACTAAAGAATTCTCCATCTTCAATTGATTTTGTAATACGTGTTAAGTCTTGATATACAACTCTTCCTGCACCAATGTTTGTGTGTCCAACTTCTGAATTTCCCATTTGTCCTTCTGGCAAGCCTACTGCTAACCCACTCGTGTGAATTTGAGTAGTTGGCCATGTTTTCATTAGTTTATCAATATTAGGTGTATTAGCTAATTTAACTGCATTTCCTTTTTCGTTTTCATTTATTCCAAATCCATCTAATATCATTAGCATTATTGGTTTTCTGTCCATTATTTTTCTCCATTTCTTCTAAATTGATAATATTTTAATAAATTCTTCTGCTTTTAAACTTGCTCCTCCTACAAGCCCTCCATCTATGTCAGACATTGAAAATAATTCTTTGCTATTTTCAGGTTTAACACTACCACCATATAGTATGATAATATTTTCTGCAACATTCTTACCATAGTCTTTTTCAATTTGATTTCTAATTGACTTTATTGCGTTGTTTGCATCTTCAGATGTAGCAGTTTTTCCTGTTCCAATTGCCCATATTGGCTCATATGCAATCATAACATTTTTTAATTGTTCTTCATTTAGACCTTCTAATGCTAAACGCGTTTGTTTTGTTATGATTTCTTCTTGTTTACCTTGTTCTCTTTGCTCTAATGTTTCGCCAACACATACAATAGGTTTTAGTCCATTTAGTAATGCTGCTTTTACTTTTTTATTTACAGTTTCATCTGTTTCGGCAAAGTATTGTCTTCTCTCTGAATGACCTATAATTACATATTCAACACCGATACACTTTAGCATTTGCCCAGAAATCTCTCCTGTATATGCACCTTTCTCTTCCCAGTGCATATTTTGTGCTCCTATTTTTATTTTAGTATCTTGTGCTGTAAGTAAACTATAGAATAGGTCTGTATATGGTACACAAAGAATTACTTCTGCTTTAGAATTATTTACTTCACTTTCAATTTGTCTTATAAAGCTCATTGCTTCATTAGGAAGCATATTCATCTTCCAATTTCCTGCAACAACTTTTCTTCTCATTTGGTTTCCTCTTTCCTTAATCAGCAATTTGTTGTTCATTGCCTTTGCAATTTCCATTTTCTCCTGATTTGCATTTTTGTTTTTCTTTATTATTTAATGCTGCAATTCCTGGTAGTTCTTTTCCCTCTAAAAATTCTAAAGATGCTCCTCCACCTGTTGATAAATAAATATTGCTAAATTCTTGTTTTACATCTTCGCCTTTTTGTTTTGCTGCTTTTTTAATTTTTTGAATAGCTGCTACTGAATCTCCACCACCAATTACACACTTTGCGTTTGTATGTGAAATATATTTTGCTATTTTTTCTGTTCCTTGTGCAAATTCTGGTACTTCAGTATAACCTAGAGGTCCATTCCATACTACTGTTTTTGCATCTTCTAGTCTATCTGCAAAATATGTTAATGTAGTATCTCCTACATCTAGTATTTGCCATCCTTCTATTTTCTCGCCTTTTCCATCTATATCCAATTTTACTTGTTTATGCTCTGCCGCTTCTACTACTTCTGGCGTTAGTTCTTCTCCTTGTTGTATTTTAGCTACTCTTGCATCCTTTGGTAATATTATTTCTACACCTTTATCAAATGCATTTTTCATTATTTCTTTTGCTACATCTATTTTGTCTTGTTCATATTTAGATGACCCTATATCATAGCCTTTTGCTTTTAAAAAAGTATTAGCCATCGCTCCACCAATTTCTATGGTTTGAACTTTTTCCATCAAGTTTTCAATAACTCCAATTTTATCAGAAACTTTTGCTCCTCCTAAAATTGCTACAAATGGTTTTTCTGGATTTTCAAGTACGGCTCCTAGTTTTTCAATTTCTCTTTCCATTAAAAGCCCTGCAACAGCTTCATCCACATGATGTGCTACTCCTTCTGTTGATGCATGTGCTCTATGTGCTGTTCCAAATGCATCATTTACATATATTCCATCATTTCCAATTAAATCTGATAATTCTAAAGATAGGCTATCTTCATTTTTTTCTTCTCTTGAGTCAAAACGAACATTTTCTAGAAGTCCTGCTTCGCCTTCTTGCAATTTTTCTGCCATATCTTTTGCACTTGGTCCTGTTACATCTTCTGCAAATTTTATATTCAAATTTAATTCTTCAGATAGCTTTTCAGCTACTGGTTTCATTGAATATTTTTCATTCACTTCGCCCTTTGGTCTTCCTAAATGTGAACATAAAACTACTTTTGCTCCACTTTCTAATAAATATTTAATTGTTGGAAGTGCTGCTCTAATTCTTGTGTCATCTGTAATTTTTCCATCTTTTAGTGGCACATTAAAGTCGCAACGAACTAGTACTTTTTTGCCTTTTAAGTCTTTTGTATCTATATCTCTTATTGTTTTCTTTTCCATATTAATTTACCTTTCTATACAAAATTACGAATTTCAAGAATTTTTATTCAATATAAATTGATAAAAATTCTTGAAGTTGTATATAATATAAATTTATTTATTAGCAATGTATATAGCAAGATCAACTAGTTTGTTTGAATATCCCCATTCATTGTCATACCAAGCTACTAATTTTACAAATGTGTCTGTTAATGCTATACCTGCTGTGCTATCAAAAATACATGTGTGTTCATCATGTATAAAGTCTGATGAAACTACAGGGTCTGATACATATTCTACTATGCCTTTCATTTCATTTTCTGATGCTTTTTTAACTGCTTCACATATTTCTTCATATGAGGCTGGTCTTTCTAAGTTACATGTTAAATCTACTACTGAAACATCAACTGTTGGTACTCTAAATGACATACCTGTTAGTTTTCCATTTAATGTTGGAATTACTTTTCCAACTGCTTTGGCTGCACCTGTTGATGATGGAATAATATTATAACTTGCTGCTCTTCCACCTCTCCAATCTTTTTTAGATGCTCCATCAACTGTTTTTTGTGTCGCTGTAATACTATGAACTGTTGTCATTAATCCGTCTTTAATTCCAAAGTTATCATTTATAACTTTAGAAAGTGGTGCTAAACAGTTTGTTGTGCACGATGCATTTGAAATAATGTTCATATCTGGTGTGTATGTTTCGTTATTTACTCCCATAACAAACATTGGTGCATCTTTAGATGGTGCAGATATAATAACCTTTTTTGCTCCTGCTTCTAAATGTGCATTTGCTTTTTCTGTTGTTGTAAATACTCCTGAACACTCTAGTACATAATCAACGCCATCTGCTCCCCAAGGTATATTTTTTGGGTCCATTTCATTATATACTTTGATTTCTTTTCCATTTACTATTAATTTTCCATCTTTTTCATAAACTTCTCCATTAAATTTTCCATGGATTGTATCGTATTTCATCATATATGCCATATAGTCAGCTTTTATAAATGGATCATTTATCGCAATAATCTCCACATCTTTTTTGTTTAAAGCTGCTTGTAGTGATAAATTTCCTATTCTTCCAAAACCATTAATTCCTAATTTTATTGACATAATTTTTCCTCCTTTTTGAATGTATTTGTACATTCTTTTTGTTAATATGTTTAGTATATCCTAAACAATGTAATTTTATATCAAAAGAAAATACTTTTCAAGTATTCTTCAGTAATTTTAGTTAAAATTTAATAATTGTTAAGTAAAAAGCTAAAAATTTATAAATAAAAAACTTATTAGCAAAGCTAACAAGTTTTTTATTTATAATTATAATGTAATATTATCTATAATTTCAATTTCTTGAAACCAGAAATCATGGTTAACTTCTTGATGCCAAAAATCATGTACTTCTTGAAATACTTTTTCTTGTTTTGGCGTCATTGTAACTTTTACTTCTTGAAATAAAAAGTTTTTAATTTTTGTCCAAGCATTGATTTCTGCTGGTACCTCAGCTTTTACAAAATTTTTATTTTCAAATTCTTCCATTGTTATTCCTCCTTTGTGAGTTTCAATTACTATTTTCTTCACATTATTTATACTATAAATATTACAAATAATCAAGTTTTTTTGTGTTACATTTGTGTTACAGTTTTATTACAGGAATGTTACTTTATATTTCCATTTGACTTCCTAAAAAGCTAGCTGCTGATTGTGCTACTTTTTGTTCTACTTCATTCATTTTAGTATTGTTATCTTTTGATAATAATATTACTGTTCCTATTACATCTCCATCTGAAATAATTGGATATACAACTTGAGAGTTATATCTTCTTTCTTTATTTTCATTTTTTGTAATTGGTATAGCTAAGTCATTATTTTCTTTGCTTGTATATTTTTCTTTGTCATCCATTAATTTTTCTAATTCTTCACTGACATCTTGTTCTAAAAGTTCTTTTTTGGCTCCTCCAGACACTGCTATTACAGTATCTTTGTCTGTAATACATGCAATGTGCCCAGTTGTTTTAGCTAATGTTTCTGCATAACCTGTTGCAAATTCTGTTAATTCCCCTATTGGAGAATATTTTTTTAAAATAACTTCTCCCTCTTTATCAGTAAAAATTTCAAGTGGATCTCCTTCTTTAATTCTTAATGTTTTTCTAATTTCTTTTGGAATAACAACTCTACCTAAATCATCAATTCTTCTTACTACACCTGTTGCTTTCAAAATATTACCTCCTTTTAAATTTTAAAGCGTTTTGCTATATGCAATTTTTTATTAATTATTCTTATTATTGCTTTAAAAGGAAATTTTTATACATTTTTTTATTGTATAGTGAAAATTGAAAATTTTTGCATATAAAATAATTTGAATTTGTCTTTGCTGTGCTAAATTATATACATGTAGTAATTTACTTTTCTCATACCTTATTCTTCATTTTCTTGTAGAGGTTGTATTTCTCTTTGTTCTATGTCATATTTTCTTATGATATTTCCTAATTCATTAGAAAAGTCTTGTAATAATACTATTTTTATGCCTGGAAGTTTTCCATCAATATAATCATCCATAATTTGCTTTAGTTTTCTTATGTTTGGTATTTCTTCTTCAATTTCTCTTTTGAATCTATTTGCTCTGTCAACTAATTTTTCTTTTATTGTTACTATATCTTCATTACTTGCACAAGAAATTCTTTGGAATGCTTGAAATGGATCATAATATTTAAATATTGGTATGTTCATACATTCTTTGTCAAATTTATCATAGAACATTTCCATTTTCATAGGAATATATTTAAATATTTCTTCTGCCTTTTCATTATACATTTTTGTTTTTAATTGCATATTTATTTCATTAAAGTGTTCTAATATTTCTTCCATATCTGGTTCAAATTCATCTTCAATTGCAACCTGTGATAGTTCTTCGTCTACATTTGCACAATATGTTGATGTTAATGAAGAAATATTCATTCCATTAAAAAATACTGATTTTATTGTTCTCATATCATAATTAATTAAGTCTTTTTTTATAAAGTACGCAAAATAAGAGAATAACTTTACAATTTGTATTATTTCTATTTTTCCATTTTTAACATAATCTAATGTTTCATCTATTACATTATTAAATTGATCATCTGGTATTTTCCAGTATTCTTCAGTTAATAGCCTTTTATAACCAGGTAATTGATTTGTATCTACTGTATCTCTTATTACTTCCATATTTTCTTTAAAAATTTTCATGTCAAAAATACGAGTACGTACATATTTTTCAATAAATTTGAAGAAACGATATTCTGCCTTAAAGTTATAATAATAATTGTTATCAAATTCTTTAATATAAAATTGTCTATTATCCATGAATACTCTTGATGATACTAACACTGATTTATATTCTTCATTACTATTGATGTTTACAAATTTATCTTTTGTAATTTTTCCTGCTTTTATTTCAAAAGATATAGCTATTGTAAAAATAAGCATCGTTTGCAATACTCTGTGGTTTGTGTTTGGATATGATTTTGTAACAGTATCAAATATTTTTTTAAAGTTATTTAATGCATGTTTTAAAATACGTAAATTCCTCGTTCCACTTTTATTAAATGTAGATGTAATTAATGCTGTATTTTCTCTTAAAAATCTAATTAAATCAGCATCATTTTCATATCTCATTAATAATCCATTTATAATGTAATTAAATTCTGGAGCATATTCAAAAGTTTCTCCTACTAATTTTTCTTTTATTCTTTCATAGTCATTTGCTTTATCAAAAACATATTCAATAGTATCTCTTATTCTTTCTACCATTGGTTTATCTGTTTTTATATTTAGTTTATTTTCTTTATCTAGCAAGTAAGTTGCTATAAAAGTTTTCATTTCCAAATTGCTATTTTTTAATTTAGTAGATAACTCTTTTTCATTACAAATGATTATCGTTTTTATATGGTCATGTTCAACAAAGTTATTTATGTAACCTAAAATATCAATAACATCTACATTTGCTCTTTCCAAGTCATCAAAGCAAAGTACCTTATCATCTGTAGAAAAGAATTGGGCATAATCTACTCTATCTCCATTTTGAGTAACACCAAAAAAGTTTGCCATATCTAAACCTGTTTTGGCATATTCAGGTATACTACTAGCACCATTAGAATTCATAAATTTCTTTAAGTTTTTATCCATTAGCTGAGTAGTTTCAATAAATATTTTTTTGCTTATTTCCTCTAAATTTGATATTCCATATAAAGACATATAAATTGGCGTTAATTTTTTTCCATTTACTTGCATTGCCTCAATTTTTGGTTTTATTTTATGATTCCAAAAGTAAGTTTTTCCGCTTCCCCATTCACCATTTATCATAATTGCATAATCAGTGTATTCTGCTCTAATATAGTCTAATATACTTTCTACTAAATCTTCCATTATTTCATTCCTTTCTATTATTTTTCGCTTGTATTTTGCCACAATCTTTTGCTATTGTAATAATTCCAATCTTGTTTGGTTCTGCTTGTTGTAATATTCTAGCACATTCATTGCATGTGGCTCCTGTAGTATATATATCATCTAAAATTAAAATATTTTTTTCTTTTATTACTTTTCCATTTTTTAATTTAAATACATCTTGTACATTTTTAAGTCTTTGTTTTTTATTCAAGCTGCTTTGTACGCTATTGTTTTTATATTTTATTAAAATATCATCTTTAAGTAATAAATTATTATGATTGTCGTCTGCTATTATTTTACTTATTATTCTAGTTTGATTATATCCTCTTTTATTTATTTTTTTATTTGTCATTGGAACTGGAATAATTATATCATATTTTTTTAAAAATCCACATATTTTTTTATTTTTCACAAAAAATTCAGAAAACATTCTTGCTAAATATGCTTTATCTTTAAATTTATATTGAAGTATCTTTTCTCTTATTATTGAGCTATATTGAAATATATATGCATATTCGTCAAAATATTTTGTTCTATCTTTTGAATAATCTTCTATTTTATTTAAATATAAACTTGATTGTTCCAACTTATTTTTGCATTGTTTGCATATATAACTTTCTCCAATTTTTCCGCAAATCCCACAGCTTTTAGGAAAAATAAAAAAGAGCAAATCATTTAAAAAGTTCATATAAAACCTCCTAAATAAATATTGCCCCCAATTTATTATGTTAGTTAATTTTTTTCATCTTCCATGTCAAATCAACGTAGTTAGTAATTTTGTCAGTCTGTTCAAATAGGATTTTTAGCATCTGTGATGTATCTTCCATCTCATCTGTAATTTGCTTTTCAATTCTGTCAGTTTTTACATCCAGTCTATCTGCTTTTGTTTCTAGTCCATTAACTTTTTCTTCTAGTCCGTCGAACCTTGTTTCTAGTCTATCAACCTTTTCTTCTAGTCCATCAAATCTTGTTTCTAGCCTATCGACTTTTTCTTCCAATCCGTCGAACCTTGTTTCTAGTCTATCAACCTTTTCTTCTAGTCCATCAAACCTTGTTTCTAGTCTATCAACCTTTTCTTCCAATCCGTCGAACCTTGTTTCTAGTCTATCAACCTTTTCTTCTAGTCCATCGAACCTTGTTTCTAGTCTATCAACCTTTTCTTCTAGTCCATCAAATCTTGTTTCTAGCCTATCGACTTTTTCTTC
>CAKOVW010000005.1 GCA_934122125.1 uncultured Clostridia bacterium
GATCCCATCTTCTTGTTTGATGTCCAAAGTGAACACCAGCTTCTAGTAATTGTTTCATTGCAACTACTGCCATTTTTCTTTCCTCCTTTTAGTTTTTCCTCCATATTGCTTCAAACACATAAAAAAACTTGTGTATACAAGCACTATTTTTATGCTAACAATATGTGTGTATTTTTCAACGCATTTAATTATATCAAAAAAGTGTTGCGATTGCAACACTTTTTGTGAATTTTTTTGCGTATTCTTTAATGTTCCATTGGGTGTGGAAAATTTTTTTGTTTTTTGTAGTTTTTTGTCAAAGTTTATGATATAATGTGTTTGTTACAAATGAATGGAGGTAATTGTTATGAATTTTAATAAATGCAGTCGTTGTGGAGGTTTTTTTATGTCTGATGGAAATACTTGTCCTAATTGCCTTCAAAAAGATCAAATGGAAATGATTAGATTAGAAAATTTTATTGAAGAAAATCCAAATACTACTTTAAATATGAATGATATTGCTTCAAATGCTGGAATTTCTGATAAAAATTTAAATAGATTTTTAGCTAATGAGCAATTTAGTGAGATTGTAAATAAAAATATATCTTTATAATACTCAATAAGGACAGAAAATTTGGGCATATTTTTAGTTTTAAAAGATGTTGATATAATACTTTGTGGTTTAGTAAGGGCCGACAACAGCGAAGAAAAGTATTATATCAACATCTTTAAAAGTTATATCTTATATATTATATATCAAATTTTTCCGTCCAAATTGGCACATTAGTTACACAATTTTTAATATATCTTGTTTTTTACTTACACGGTCATTAGTTATTGTATATGCATTAAATACATCTTTAACAATTTCATTTCCTAAATTTTCATCATTTGCATGAATATATGCTAAAATTTCTCCACTTTCAACTTTATCGCCAATTTTTTTTTCTAGTATAATTCCAACAGCAAAGTCTATATTATCTTCTTTTTTCTTTCTACCAGCACCTAAATTCATTGATGCTTTTCCTATTTCTTGCGCATTAAGTTGTTCTACATATCCGCTTCTTTCTGCTACAACAGGTAACACAAATTTTGCTTTTTCAAATTTTTCTGTATTCTCTAAATAACTAATATCTCCGCCTTGTTTTTGTACCCATTGTTCTAGTTTTGCAAATGCTTTTCCATTTTGAATTTGCTCTAACATTTTTTGTTTGTTTTCTTCTATGTTATTTCCTTTGCCTGCAAGTTTTATCATATATGCTCCAAGTGTTAGGATTACTTCTTTTACATCAGGTTGCATATTTCCTTTTAGGAATTCTATGGCTTCAATTACTTCTAGTGAATTTCCTACTGCTCTTCCTAAAGGTTCTTCCATGCTTGTAATAACACAAACTGTTTCTTTATTGGCTAATTCTCCTATCTTTTTCATTGTTTCAGCAAGTTTAGTAGCATTATTTAAATCTTTCATAAATGCTCCGCTTCCGCATGTAACATCAAGAACTATTTTATTTGCACCTGCTGCTATCTTTTTGCTCATTATACTTGATGCAATAAGTGGAATACTTTCAGTTGCTGAAATAGTATCTCTTAGAGCATACAGTTTTTTATCTGCTGGTGCCAAGTTTAAAGTTTGTCCCATTAGGGCTATATTTATTTCTTTTACATTTTTAATAAATTGTTCTATTGTAAGATTAGTGTTGTAGCCAGGTATCGCCTCTAATTTATCTATTGTTCCTCCTGTATATCCTAACCCTCTTCCAGACATTTTAGCTACTGGAATATCAAGTGATGCAATTATAGGAGCTAATATCAGGGTTACTTTATCTCCAATTCCGCCTGTACTATGTTTATCTACAACTGTTCCTAACTCTGACAAATCCAAAATATCACCAGAATGTGCCATTGCTAAAGTTAAGTTAGTTGTTTCTTCTTCATCCATTCCATTTAAGTAAATTGCCATTGCTAAAGCTGCAGCTTGATAATCTGGTATATTTCCATTCGTATAATTTTGTATAAAATATTCAATTTCTTCTTTGTTTAACTTTTGTTTATCTCTTTTTTTAGCTATTATTTCTAAAATATTCATTTTAATTTCATCCTTTTCTCAATCATTAAATAAAGTTCTTAATAAAACTAGCCCTATGCAAAGCACAAGGTCCATATTCTTTTATTGCTTTTATATGAGCTGCAGTTCCATAACCTTTGTGTTTAGCAAAACCATATTGAGGATATATTTCATCCCATTGCCTCATTATTCTATCTCTTGTTACTTTTGCAATAATTGAAGCACATGCTATTGAGTAACTAATTGCATCTCCATGTATGATTGATTTATATGGTATTCCGTCTGTATCAATTTTAGTTAATGCATCTACTAAAATTGCGTCTGGCTTTATGATTCCTAGTTCTGGGTTTTTAGCTAATTTAGCCTCCATATCTTTTATTGCTATTGTTAAGCCTTTTTTTGTTGCCTGTAGTATATTTATTTCATCAATTTCTTTTTGATCAACAATTCCTATTCCATAGCTAATTGCTTCATTAGTTATTTGTTCATAAAGCAATTCTCTTTTTTTCTCAGATACTTTTTTTGAGTCATTAACTCCTTCTATCATCGAATTTTTTGGCATTAGGCTACATGCAACTACAACTGGTCCTGCTAGTGGTCCTCTTCCTGCTTCGTCAATTCCTGCAATAGCTTTTAAACCTTTTTCACTATATAATTCTTCTTCTACTTTTTTTAAATTTATTAGTCTTTCTAATTCTTTTTCTTTCATTTCTAATCTCATTTCTTCATTTAGGTGCAGCATCGTTTGCCACTATTTTTCTAATTTTAATTCCTCAATATTATCTATATCATAATAACTATTTCCTGCTATTTCATATCCTTTGGTATAATATACTTCTCCATCTGTATATTCAACAACATAATATGCGTTTTCTTCTAGCTTAACTTGTGTTAACCCCATCTCCTCTAAATTTTGCTGATTTAGCACATAATATTTTTTATCTTTTTCCTCTAAATTAATTGAATTTTTATTTAAAAATTCTTGCATTGTAGGTTCATCTTTAATATCTGAAAGTTTAGTTCCTACTAATACTTCATCTTTCTTTTCTAGTATATAATCTGATGATATTTTTTTTACTTTTGCTTGTACTAGCAATAGGTCTGTCTTTATATCTTCAAGGTTTTCTTTAGTAGTCTGAAGTCTAAAAAAGTATATTACTCCAAATACTATAAATGCAATTACAAGCACTAAAAGTATTGTACTTATTAATGTTAGTCCTTTTTGATTTTTCATTTCAGTTCTCCTTTTATTTTCATTATATGTCTATTATATAAGTATAATCACTTTTTTGCAAGTACAAAAGTGTTGTATAAATTTTTATTGCCTTTTGTATTATTTTGTAGTATTATTTATGTAAGTTATTACTAATGAATTTAAGGAGATTTACATGTTTGAAGAAAAGTTTGACTTTTATAGTCCTGTTAATTTAAAAACATATAATTTAGATCAGTTTATGCGTTATCAACTAGACGTGTTAGAAAGCCTAGATCCTTTTACAAGAAAGCACAGTGAAAATGTTGGTAACTTGTGTTGCAGAATTTGTGAGTACTTGAGATGTAAAAAATCTTTTATTGTTTTTTGTACAATTGGAGGTTATTTACATGATATTGGAAAAGTTTTTATTCCTTTAAATATTCTAAATAAACCAGATAAATTAACTGATGAAGAATTTGAAATTATAAAAACACATACAACTCATGGATATGATATGTGTATGAGTGATGTTAGGCTTCGTCCTTACGCATTGTTTGCTTTAGACCATCACGAAGCATTGGATGGAAGTGGTTATCCTAATGGAATTACAAAAAAGGATATTCCTTATGGAGTTCAAATTGTCCGTGTTGCTGATGAATATGATGCAATTGTTACAAAAAGACAGTATACTACCCATGTTAATATTTCTGAAACTTTGAAAGAGTTAATTAAAGATGTTCAACCTGACCCTCGATTTGTAGCTCTTGATCAGTTGAGTACTAAAGAAAAAGCGGGAAAGATCAACGGTACAGTTTTAAAAAAATTATTTAAAGTAGTTATTGATGATACAGAATATGAAATCAGCTGTATTATGAATTATGTTAATTATTTAAAAGAGCAAATTAAGCGTTTAGAAGTAATACAGTCATATCAAAAAAAAGCTGACAATTCTAACAAGCAAAAAACGAAAGATTATTACCATGAAGGTATGAGTCTTTTGTTTCAACCAAGTGAAACTATGGAAAACTATGAACAAATTTTATCAGAATATAAAACTACATTGAAAAGCAAAGAAGATATTATTGATCAATTATATCAAGAAATAAAAATTATAAAAAAATTGAGAGTTTAATTGGAGGAAAAATGAAAAAAACTTATAGTATGTCTAAAAAAATACAAATTTCAATGTTAGTGATTTTTTTATTAATGGTATTGCTTGTAATTCGTATTGCCTTTCTTCAGTTTGTACAGGGTTCAAGTTTAAAAGAGCAAATGTACAATCAATTAATAACAAGTAAAACTATTAGCCCAAAAAGAGGAACTATATATGATTCTACTAGAAAAGCATTAGCAATAAGTGCTGATGTTGACACCATTAGTATTGTTCCTACATCTATAGTTGTTTTAAATGATAACCAGAAAATAGATGAAGAAAAAACAAAAAAACTAAAAGAAAGTTTTTCAAAAGCAGTTGCTGAAATTTTTGAATTAAATTATGAAGATGTTTTTAAGCAAGTTTCTAGTGATTCAAGTTATGTTACTATTGCCAGAAAAGTGGAAAAGGATAAAGTAGATAAGCTAAGAGCTTGGATGAAAGAAGAAGATTTTTATTCTGGTATAAATATCAATGAAGATACCAAAAGGTATTATCCATATAATAGTTTAGCTTCTTCACTAATAGGCTTTTGTGGAACTGATAATGATGGTTTAGAGGGGTTAGAGAAGGCATGGAATGATGTGTTAACCGGTACTCCTGGTAAAGTTACTTCTGCTCAAGATGCTATTCAAGAATTTATACCTGATAGTAACCAAACATATATAGCTGCTCAAAATGGAAGTGATATTACATTAACAATTGATGCCAATATTCAAAGTATTGTTGAAAAATATTTAAAACAAGCATGTGTTTCTAACAAATGTACTCGTGGTGGTAATGCAATTGCAATGGACCCTAAAACAGGTGATATTTTAGCAATGGCTACATATCCTGATTATAATTTAAATACACCTTTTGAAATGCCAAGTTCTTATACTGAGAAAGAATGGAAGAGTAAAACATCTTCTGAACAATATGACATTATATACAATTTGTTCCGTAATCGTGCTATTTCAGACCCTTACGAACCTGGTTCTGTTTTTAAAATTATTACAGCCTCTATTGCTTTAGAAGAGAATTTGGCAATTCCTGATAAAGCTGATGTTTACTATTGTAAAGGAAAACAAGTAGTTTCTGGTGTTAGTATAAGTTGTGCAAAAAGATCTGGACATGGAAACGAAAGTTTACGTGAGGCTTTTAACGTTTCATGTAACCCTGCATTTATGCAAATTAGTGAAAAAATAGGTGCAACTACAAGTTATAAATATTATAACGCTTTTGGCTTTTTTAATAAAACTGGAATTAATACTGTTGGTGAAACAAACTCTATATTCTGGGATTTAAATAATGTTGGGCCTATAGAACTTGCTACTATGTCATTTGGTCAGAGATTTAAAGTAACTCCTCTTCAAATGATAACAGCAGTTTCTGCAGTAGCAAATGATGGAGTTTTAATGAAGCCAAGGCTTGTAAAAGAAGTTAAAAATACAGATACTGGTGCAATTACTACAATTGATACTACTGCAGTAAGACAAGTTATTTCTAAAACTACAGCCAATACTGTAATGGATTTAATGGAAAGTGTTGTAACTGATGGTTCTGGAAAATATGCAAAAATTAAAGGATATTCTATAGCAGGTAAAACTGGTACATCTGAACCAGATTACGGCAAAGATGAAGGTTATACAGCTTCTTTTATTGCTGTTAGTCCTACTGAAAACCCAGAAATAGTTTTATTAGTAACATTATATGATCCTACTGGTCCTAAAGGCTATAGTGGTAATACAGTTGCTGCCCCAGTTGCTGCACAAATGTTAAAAGAAATTTTACCATATATGCAAATTTCTACTGATAATTTAGATAGTAGTTCTTCTAGTAAGACAATAAGTCTTCCTAATGTAATAAACAAAACAGTTGCAGAGGCAAAAAAGACATTAGAAAATGCTGGTTTTACAGTTAGCACATCTGCTAAATCTACTGATATTGTTAAGGAGCAATTTCCTGCAAAGGGTTCTGAATTAGTAAAAGGTTCTATTATAAAATTATATACAGAAAGTGAGAATACTCGTGTTTCTAAACAAATTCCAGACTTAACAAACAAGTCATTTTCACAAGTTAAATCAATATTAAAAAACTTAAATTTAAACTATAGTGTTACCGGTTCTGGTGTAGTTGTAAGCCAAGACCCTATTGCAAATACACAAGTCGAAGAAGGTACAGTTGTTAAAATAACGTTAGGCAATTAGGAAAATAGGCATTCCTATACAACAAAAAAACTTTCTAGTATTAATAGTACTGGAAAGTTTTTTATATAATATCTTAATTTTATGATACGCTTTAGTTCCTCTAGTCCTTTTATTTTCAAATCTGCTATTAATATTACTATTGTCCTTTCTAGTTTATCATAATTTTCTCCTGCTTTTATTTGCTTTATATATATTTTTGCCCAGTAGTATAACATCCTCTCTATAATATTATTTTTATACTAAAAAAATGCAACTAAGTTAGTATTGTTATACTATACTTAATTGCATTTTGCAAACAAAATCGTATGCCTTTTTTCGACATTTTATATAATAATTGTTTGCATCCAAACACCTTATAGTAGATTATAGAGAAACTACAGTACGAACTTTATTTGTACTAATGCTATTAATGTTATACCTGTCTGTTTTTTTATAGATATTTTCATTTTATCTCTCCTTTTCTTTGGTTATAACAATATAATAGTCAAAATATAAAGGTATGTCAATAATGGCTATTTTATTATTCTATAATCATTTAGACAGTAAAAAATAAACTCAGCTAAATTTTATAACTTAGCTGAGCCTTATTTATTCACTAAATATTTCGTCAAATTCTTCGCCGTCAATTTTTTCTTTTTCAAGAAGTACGTTTGCTACTCTTGTTAGTTTATCCATATTAGCTTTTAATATTTCTTCTGCTTTTTTGTATGCAAAGTCTATAATGCTTTTTACTTCTTCATCAATTAGGTTTGCTGTTTCTTCTGAATATTCTTTAGCTTGTGCAAAATCTCTACCTAAAAATACTTCTTCTTGATTTGAACCTAAAGTAATAGTTCCTATTCTTTCGCTCATACCATATTTAGTAACCATGCTTCTAGCAATTTGTGTTGCTCTTTCAATATCATTGCTTGCTCCTGTTGAAATGTCATTTAATACTAATTGCTCTGCAACTCTACCACCTAATAATGATACTATATTTTCAACCATTTCTGTTCTTGACATAAATGATTTATCTTCTGTTGGACGATACATTGTGTATCCACCAGCCATTCCTCTTGGTACAATAGAAATTTGATGTACTGGATCTTGTGTTGGTAAGAACCTACTTACTACTGCATGACCTGCTTCGTGGAAAGCAACTAGTTTTTGTTCTTTTTCACTTCTAACCCTTGTACGTTTTTCAGGTCCCATAGTAACTTTTACCATAGCATCTTCAACTTCTTGCATACCTATTTCAGATAGGTTTCTTCTAGCTGCTAGCAATGCTGCTTCATTTAATACGTTCTCTAAATCTGCTCCTGAAAATCCTGAAGTATTTTTAGCTATTGTTTTTAAGTCTACATCATCAGCTAGTTTTTTCTTTCTGCTGTGTACTTCTAATATTTGCTCTCTTGCTTTTACATCTGGATTTGATACTACTATTTGTCTATCAAATCTTCCTGGTCTTAGTAATGCTTTATCTAATATATCTGGTCTATTTGTTGCTGCTAATACTATAACGCCTTCATTTGCTGAGAAACCATCCATTTCAACTAATAATTGGTTTAATGTTTGTTCTCTTTCATCGTGTCCGCCGCCTAAACCAGCACCTCTTTGACGTCCAACTGCATCAATTTCATCTATAAATATAATACATGGAGCTTTTTTCTTTGCTTCTTCAAATAAATCTCTAACTCTTGATGCACCAACACCAACAAACATTTCTACGAAGTCAGAACCACTTATAAAGAAAAATGGTACTCCTGCTTCTCCTGCTACTGCTTTTGCTAATAGAGTTTTACCTGTTCCTGGATGACCTACTAATAAAACACCTTTTGGTATTCTAGCACCCATTTCTGTAAATTTTCTTGGATTTTTTAAGAATTCTACTATTTCCTCTAATTCTTCTTTTTCTTCATCAACACCTGCAACATCATCAAATGTTACTCTGTTTTTATCAGATGGGTTTATCATTCTAGCACGGCTTTTTCCAAATGACATTGTCTTGCCATTTCCTCCATTGCCTCCGCCTTGAATTCCTCCCATAAGGAAAAACCAAAATATAAAGAATATAATAAGTATTCCAAATGGAGTTAATAAGCTAAATATTACCATCCATATAGACTCTGATTTTTCTGTTACTTTTACAGTTCCAGCTTTCATACTTTCATTTAAACTATTCATTAGGTTTTCTACACTTGGTATATTTACCTCTTTTGAAAAGTTTTCATTTTTTAGCTTAACTTCTGCTTTTACTCCATCCGCAGATAGTGTAATTTCTTTTACTTCCCCTGCTTCGATTTTAGAGATAAGGTCAGAATAAGCTAGTTTATTATCTCTGTTTTCTACAATAGAACTTATAAGTACTATTAAAATTATTCCTATAATTAGCCACATTGCTAATGTTTTTATACCGTTTTTCAAAGTTGTCCCTCCTAACATATTTTTTAACATTTAGACTATAACACACTAATATTTTAAATTCAAGTGTTTTTACAAAACTTTCACTTAGCAAATTAGCTTATATCAACGGTTTATCTACGGAAGGTTCAATTTTCCCATAAAAAAAATTTTTCCTTTTTTTACAAAAATTTTTATATTTTTATTTGGTGTCAAATATTTATTTCCAATATTATTTTCACAAAGTCTAATAATATCTTCTATATGTATCTTTCCTATTCCTTGTGTATTCCCATTTACTCTATTAATAGTATATAAAATAAGTCTTGATTTTATAACTTTTTCAAGTTTATTAAATTCATTTAAATTTAATATAGTTTCTTTTTCATTTTCCCCAATTTTTAATTCTTCATACTTATTAACAATAATTTGGTCAAAATATTCTTCTTCTTCTCTTGCTATGTCTGATAGCCTATTTATTCCCTCTAATATATTTGGATTAAATTCTTTTTTTAAATATGGGATTAATTCGTTTCTTACTTTGTTTCTGTTATATATACTTTCAAGGTTTGTTTTATCAATCCTTGGGTCTAATTTTTGTTGTTCACAATATTTTTCAATTTCTTTTCTTTCACATTCTCTTATTGGGCGTATGTATTCTAGGTTGTCCTCAGTTCTTTTTATTTCTATTCCTTTTAATCCTGAAATTCCAGTTCCCCTTAATAAATTTAATACAACTGTTTCAACATTATCATTTAAATTGTGTGCTGTGGCAATTTTATTTGCATTTTCTTTTTGAGCTACTTGTTTAAAAAATTCATAGCGAATTTTTCTTCCCATTTCTTCTGTCCCTAGCTTTTGCTCTCTTGCTAATTTTTCTACATCTACTTTTTTTATATAACATTTTATATTTTTATTTCTGCAATATTCTTTTACATATTCAGTTTCTTCGTCTGCTTCTTTTCTTATCATGTGATTTATGTGTGCTACAAATATTTCTATGCTTAACTTTTCTTTCAAGCAATACAAAGAATCTAGTAGACACATTGAATCAGGTCCACCAGATACTCCTATGACGATTTTATCGCCATTTTGTATTAAATTATATTTGTTAATTGTATTTAGAATTTTATTTAACATCCTTTTACCTTTCACCAAACTGTGCAAATTACTCTCTATACTTATCAAGATTAGCAAATTTTGTATAATTTCCTAACCACAAAAGTTCAACAGTTCCTGTAGAACCAGCTCTGTGTTTTGCTAATATAACTTCTGCAATATTCTTTTTCTCTGAATCTTGGTTATAGTAATCATCACGATACAAAAACATAACGATATCAGCATCTTGCTCAATAGCTCCAGATTCACGTAAATCTGAAAGCATTGGTCTATGGTCTGGTCTTTGCTCTACAGATCTTGAAAGTTGTGATAGTGCTATAACTGGTACATTTATTTCTTTGGCTAATATTTTTAATGAACGGCTTATTTCAGAAATTTCTTGTTCACGGCTTCCGCCTTTTCTGTTGCTTCCTTGTACCAATTGAATATAGTCAATTACAACCATTCCAATATTTTTTTCTAATTTTAATTTTCTACATTTTGCACGTATCTCCATTACAGAAATACCTGGTGTATCATCTATAAATATTTGTGCTTGTGATAAGTTTCCAGATGCCTCAGCTAATTTTTGCCAATCATCGTCTTCTACTTTACCAGTTCTAACTTTATTACTATCTACCATTGCTTCACTACACAAAATACGGTTTGTCATTTGTTCCTTTGACATTTCCAAGCTGAATATTGCAACAGGAGTATTATATCTAACAGCTGCATTTGTAGCTAAATTTAATGCAAATGCTGATTTTCCCATAGCTGGTCTTGCTGCTACAATAACTAAATCTGACTTGTGAAGCCCTGCTGTTATAAAGTCTAAGTCTGCAAATCCAGTAGGAACACCTGTTATATGTTGTTTTTGATTATATAATTGTTCTAATTGTGTAAATGAGTCTACTAATATATCCTTAATTGCAGAATATCCTTTTTGATTTCTATTTTGTATAACATCAAATATTTTTCTTTCAGCAATATCTAATATATCCTCTACATCTTGTGTTTGGTCATAGCCTAAACTAATTAAATCATTTGCTGTTTTTATAAGTGCTCTTAATGCAGACTTTTCTTCTACAATTTTAATATATTGCTCTACATTTGCGGTTGTTGGAACTTTGTCAGGAAGCTGTGCAATATATTCTAGTCCACCAACTGCTTCTAATTGCTTCATTGCTTGCAGTTCCGTCTTTAGCGTTATAATATCCACTGGTTCTGCACGATTATATAAGTTTAAAATTGCTTCATAAATTATTTTATTATCCTCACGGTAAAAATCTTCTGCCTTTAAAGTTTCTACTGCAGACATAATTGCATCTTTGTCTGTTAGCATACTTCCTATTACGGCTTGTTCTGCTTCTATATCGTGTGGTGGAATTTTACCTAGCTCCATTTTATTGCTCCCTTCTCACTTTTTAAATAATCAAATTAATTCTACAGCAATAGTAATATAAAAACTTTTCTCCGTTCCATCCCTGCTGTGCAAGAATTCGAATTATAATATCTGGACTCTTAAAGAACCCACAACTCCCTCAAAAAGTCTAATGTTTACTGTAGTAACACCTAATACTTTAATAGGTTCTTTTAAATCTATTTTCTTTTTGTCAATTTCTATTTTATATTGTTCTTTTAAATTTTCTGCAATTTCTTTTGCAGTAATTGAACCAAATATTTTTTGATTTTCTCCTGATTTTACAGAAATTTTTAATGTTATACTTTTTAATTTTTCAGCAATCTCTTCTGCCTTTTCTTTTTCCACTGATTTTTTATACTGGTTTGAATCTTGTTTTGCCTTTAATTTGCTCATATTTTCAGCATTTGCCTCAACACCCATTTTTTTAGGTATTAAAAAATTTCTTGCATATCCATCACTTGCATTTATTACATCATCTTTTTTGCCTACGCCTTTTATATCTTGTAACAAAATTACTTTCATGCGTTCTTCCCCTTTCGATTTTTATTATTCAATTACTTTTGAATTTAGTTAGCAACTTCGGAAAAATACTCATTAATCTTTTCAATTAAAAGATTTTTAACTTCACCAATACTCATTCCTTCAACTTGTGCACCAGCCAAAGTAATATGTCCTCCACCACCAAGTTTTTCTAATATAACTTGTACATTTATATCTCCAATTGAACGTCCACTAATGCAAACTTTATCTCCTAATTTACCTATAACAAATGACGCTGTTATATCACTAATTGTTAACAACTCATCTGCTGCTTTTGCACAAATTACATTTGCATCTTTATCATTTTCATCATAAATTGAAATTCCTATTGTTTCATTTATTATTTCTGCATTATCAATTATTTTTGAAATTTTAGTATATGTTTTCAAATCACTTTGGAACCACTTTTTTACTTTTATAATGTCTATACCACATCTTCTCAAATATGCTGCTGCTTCAAAGGTTCTAACTCCTGTCTTAAATGTAAAGTTTTTAGTATCCATCATAATTCCTGCATATAAAGCCTCCGCTTCCAAAGTAGTTAATTGTATTTCTTTTGGTGCATATTCTAATATTTCGGTTACAAGTTCACATGCTGATGATGCATATACTTCATGAAAAGTAAGAATTGCCTCTTCAATAAAGTCTGGACTTTTTCTGTGGTGATCAATTATTACTATTTTGTTGGTTTCTTCTAATAGTTCAGGTACTTCAACATAACTTCTTTTATGGGTATCAACTATTATAAGCAATGTTTCTGGACTTATTTTTGACAAAGCCTCTGCTTTATTTATAATTACTTCTTGATATTCTTTTTCTGCTCTAGTTGCTTCTATAAAGTTTTCTAAACTAATTCCTGTAGAATTATTCACAATGTACGCATCGACATTTAGACTCTTGGCTAAACGGTAAAGTCCCATACTAGCACCCATAGAGTCTATATCTCCATTAGTATGTCCCATTATCATAACATTTTTAGCTTCTTGCATTAGTTCTTGTAGTGCATGTGATACAATCCTTGCTTTTACCTTTGTCCTTTTTTCAACCTCTTGAGTTCTACCTCCAAAAAATTGATATTTTCCATTTTCTCTTACTATTGTTTGATCTCCGCCTCTACCTAATGCAATATCTAAACCTGCTTGTGCAGATTTATATTTTTCATAATTTGATTCTCCCTCTGTTGATACTGAAATGCTTAAAGTTATTTGTATTTTGTCAGACAATTCTAATTCTTTAATTGTATCTAATATATTAAATTTTTTCTCTTCTAATTCTTTTAAATACTTTTGTTCAAATATACATACAAAAGTATCTCTTTCTGATTTAATTACTAATCCCTTAAATTCAGTTGCCCAATCATAAATTGTTTTTTCTATTTGAGCCGTCAACAATGGTTTTTCCTCATCACTAATTCTTTGGTTTACCTCATCAAAGTTGTCAATCATAATAAGACCAACGCAAATTTGAGAATTGTGATACTCTTTTTCTAATTCAACACATTTAGTTTCATCTATAAAATAGATTGTACACAAATATTCTTCTTTTTTTTTTGTGTACATTCCAAGTATTTCATAAATTTTGTTTCCTATTTCTAATTCTTTGTGAATACTACTTTCCAAATTTTCTTCATTATTTTCTATTTCTAGTTTTATTTGTTTTAGCAAATCCGCTAAAATAGTATTTATATCTATATTGGCAAATTCCTGCACAAATTTGTTGCTTTTCCAAATCATATTTCCATTTGTTTCAGATATAACTAATGGAAATGGCGAATTAACCATTGTATTTTTAGCTAGCTTGTCTATATCCAAAGTTAAATCTTGTAAATGATCTGATAATTCAGTTCTCCTCTTTTGATTACTCCAATATGTGTACGCTAAAATTAATATATATAGTACAACTGAGGGAGTAAAGTAGTTTATGTCTAAGATACAAATTACCACTAAAAGTATGGCAATTAGAACTAAATAAATTTTAGTTCTTGATATTAAACCCTCAAATATTTTTTTACTGTTGTTATTTTTCATAAAATAAGCTCCTTTTTTACGTATACTATTGTACTATTTTTACACGTTTTTGTCAATTTTATTTAGGTATATTTGCATTTGTAATTTTGTTTAATTACCAAAATATAATATCAAAAAATTTTAAATTTTTCCTCCTGTGTTATATTTTTTAGCATTATCCCATGATTCCTTTTAGGGCTTCATCCTTTTGGGTTTCTGTTGGTTGTTTTTTCCATAATTTTTGTGGTTTCTTTACAAATTTTGTAAATAGTGATATAATATTATTATACTCTTTTGAGTAAATTTTTTAAAGGTGGTTTAAAAATTGCATAGTGTCAACATTATCAAGGAACAGATGCTTTCCATCCAAACCCCTGAGGTTATCAGGGCCAGTCAGGCTTTTCTGGCTTCCCTGCGCAAGGTTCGTGCTCCTATTTGTTCTTGGACTTCTGGGATTGACAGGGAAACTATGAACGTTATGTTCTCGATTCCCAGCGTCAGCCTTGAGTCTGGTCGTTCCAGGGTCTTTTTAAAGGTTCTCCGGGAGTCTTGGATGCAGTCTGGTTTCAACATCTCTGAAGAGTTCGAAAATATCGGCTATCAGTGTAACAATGATGGTGTTTATTGCCACATTTTTATACTGGAAAATTGTTATAATTAAGCCACAACAAAATAAACCGTTGAAATCAACGGTTTATTTTATTTATATTTTTACTTAATATCCTTTATATTTTTATATTTAATAAAAAGTATAACTGCCACAACAATAAGGGCTGTTACTATCACTACTGGTATAACTGTATATATTCCAGTTTGTGGCATTTTTCCATCTTGAGTAGTATTATCTTTGCTTGGTGTGTTTGTATTGTTATTTGTATTGTTGTTTTCACTATTATTTCCTTTATTTGGCTCGTCAACTACATTATTATTTGGTTTGTCTGTATTTTTGTTGTCATCTTGATTTGGCTTATCATTTGATGTATTATTACTTTTTTCTTCTATTTTTAAATTAGCAGATACATCACCTACAGTAATTTGATTGTCGGTATCAGCTACGTCAAAATTGGTTATAGAAACAGTAGTTGTCTTATTTGCTGGAATTGAAATTACTTTAAAAGTAACTTTTATGATGTTTCCCTCTGGCTTCATAACATCAGATCTCTCTGTAACAAATTCTTGGTTTGCTTCATTGTAAACAGGAGCTGACCATGAATTTGTAGCTTCGCAAGATACATACTGTAACACAGCTTTATCATAGTTTATTTTTGCATGTACTGTTGCTACCCCTTCGACATTAGTTGCAGATTTTAAAGCCAATGTATAAGTAACAGTATCACCTACATTTGCAGTTGTTTTTGAACCTGTTAAATTCATAGTAGCTCCATAATCTACAGCTTTACTAATGTTAGCTGTAATTAATAATACTGCAATCATTAAGAAAAATATTTTCAAAATATTATTTACCATTTTCATTTTTCCTCCTTTCTCTTTTGTCTAAAATAATCTGTTTTTTTTATTGTATCCTTAAATTTTAAAATTTGCAAGAGAAAATTAATAATATCTCTTGCAAATTTATTATTTAGAAATTTGCTTTCAAAATTCACGTTGTTATAACGTTATTTTTCCAACAATGGCTTGTTTTTCTTTGGAAATATCTAAAGCCTTAATTACTCCATCATCATTTATATCTTCTGCTAGTAAATAAGCACCTTCTAACTTTTTCTTTCCTACTAGATGTTGTTTCATAATAGAAATGTCTAATGCTCTAATTAATCCATCTCCTGTTACATCTCCTATAACAGATAATGTTTTAGTAATACTTTCATTTCCCTTAGTAGCTACTATTTTCATTCCTGTTCCAACATAACTGTTATCAGCTACTAGATTTCCTTTATTATCATATACTTTCATTTCACCATTTGATTTCATATTAGCTAAGTAGTCTTTTACTGTTCTTGGTCCTGAAATTCTTTCTACATAATTTTGTGTTACTCTGTAAATATCTGATATTAAGTATAACTTATCTTCTGATGTTTTTATAGGTTGATGTAATAAATTTACTGTTAGTGCATTATCTGAAGCATTTACAATTTGTATATTTTCACCTTGTTTTAATTCAACATTGTATAAAGCTCTACTATTGTATATTTCAGTTACATTTGCTTCTATTTTTTGTACTTCTGTTACTGTTTCATATCCATTTGGTTCTTGTAATTCTTGTATACTGATTTCAAATTTCTTCAAATCTGGTATTTGAAGTCCTTGTGCAATAATTTCTCCTGCTTCATTTGCTGTTAATTGTTTTGTTTCTCCGTTAAATGTTATATTTAATTTAACATTTTTGTCAGCAATTATTTTATTTGTTATTTTATCTACTATATTAACTTGCATTGTGTATTGGTTAGTTGCTGATTCACTTGCTACATAAATGATAACTGTACTATTTGTTTCGTCATATTTTGCTATTACATTTTTTGCTTCTTTTATAGTAATATTTCCACTTGTTTGATTTCTATTCATTGTAACAGACATTTCATTATTGTTAATTTGGTAACCATCGCCTGCTTTTGTATTTTGTAAGCTAATTTCAATATTTCCAGCTCCGTTTGCTTTTAAAGTTATTTCTCCTTTTTCGTCTGTTGTCTTTGTTGTTTCTAATGATGTAGCTCCAACAGATTGATTAACTTTAATGCTAAACTCAGAGCCTTTAATTACTGTTTGATTATTGTTTTTATCTACGTTTATTACCTTAACAGTATATGGTAAAACGCTTAGTGTTTTTGGCTTGTTAGCAAATGCATATTTTACATAGTTGTTGTTTTTATCCATAAGCTCTAGTCCATCTGTTTCGGATGCGTTTGTAACATTTCCTTGTGCATCATATGTTAAAGATATTTCTCTAGGATTATTATCTAATTGGTAACCTCCACTTGCTGTTGTTTCAACTAAACTGTATTTTTTAGTTTCACTAAATGACTTTGATAAAGCAAAATATGCAATTCCTTTATTATTTGTAGTTGAAGTATACTCTGTTCCTGATGTCATATCTACTAGTTTAAATGAAGTATTTGCAATATTTAAATCATAATCGCTTTCATCAACTTTATTAATAGCTACTCCTACTAAATCTGTTTTGTTAGGAACTTTTATATTAATTACCTTATTTTGATTGTCAATATTTAATAAGTCATCTTGTACGTTAGCATAAACTTTTTGTAATACATCATTTTCTTTCTTGATTCCATATTTATAATATCCGTCTGTTTCTCCTAGTTCATATCCTGTTGGAGGTGTAATTTCTTTTAATTCAATAATTATATTTCCACTACCAACTAAACCTTTTAAACAAATTTCACCATTTGCATCTGTTTCAACTGCTTGATATACTGGTATTCCTACATCAGGTGTTACTTTAACTTGGAATAGTACATCTGCTATTCTAATATTTGAGTCATTTTCATTTGTTTTTACAATTTTTATTTCGTAAGGTTTTGCATATTCTTCTAGCTTATTAGTAACTTCTACTTTTATATTTGTTAATGTACTTAATATATTTGCATTATCTTTTCCACTAATAAGATTTGTATTTACAATTTCACCACTTGCATTAATTTCGGCTTCAATTATAATTGGTGCAATTTGTTGATAGTACTCGTTTTTCTCTTCTGTTAGTGTAATAAAAATAGATTTTCCATAATATTTATTATCAATTGCAGTTTGTATACTTCCTGTTTGAGATGTTGTGATAGTACCATAGTCTGTAATATTACCTATATTGTCCTTTTCTTGTACTTTTAAGTTGAATTTTATTTCTGATAAGCAGTTTCCATTTTCGTCTTTTTTATCAACCTCAAGTTTTATTACTGGTTTATTACTTACTATAATTACAATTTCTCTTGTCTTTTGGTTTACCTTTACACTTGTATTTTGAGAATTGCATGTTTGATTTCTAACATTCAATTTTACATCATCTATGTCTGTTTTGTCTAATTCAACATCAAACTCAACATCAATTGGAACATTAATTAATCCTTCATGACCTTCTGGAGCCTTTGTTTCAGTTAGTGTTAATTTTACTTTGCCTTCATATTCTAGTTTTCTAATTTCAATTATACCCTTTTCAATAACAAGTCCGTTAATTGTTTTTGTGCCAGTTTGTAAAGAGTTATAAGTTTTTACATTAGTTCCATTTACATTAAGATTAATATCAAATGTAGCACCATCTACTCTTTGCGTATCATCTTGTCCTTGCTTAATTATTTTTATTTTGTAGTTATCTATATTTCCAAATGCAATAATGACATTCATAGTTAGTTTATTGGTGTTGCTTACATTTTCAACTCTTGCTGATTCTCCATTTATTGATTTTATTAATCCATTTTCATCAAATTCCACTACTACATATTGTTCTTTAATTGCATTATATTTTCCATTTGTGCTATCTGGAGTAGTAGGTGTAGAAATTGTATAGACTACTTTTTTATTAAACAATTGATAAGTATTTCCCAAATTGAATAAGGTAATGGCATTTACACTATTTACTGGTCCTTTTTCTAAAATGATATTATCAGTTTTAGCCAAAATATCAGTCATTGTTTGATTAATTTCTCCATATTGTGCTTTTACTGTATGGCTTCCATTTTTTACTATATTTCCTGTTTCTCCGTCAATGTCTATGACATTTAATACTAGGTTATTATCATTTTTCAAGTAAATGGTAATAATTCCTGTTTCATTATCTATAGTGTAGTTTAAATTATCTGTGCCAGACAAGTATGTTAATTTATATTCTTTACTGCTTTTATTAATTTTAATATATCCGGCATTCTTATTATTTACACTATAATTATCTGGTATACTATTTTGTTTAAAGTAGAATGTAAGATCTCCGCTTGCTTGTACATTTTCTATGGCTGCTTGTCCTCTTGAATTTGTTTTTAAAGTAGTAGATTTAATAGTTCCATCTATTCCTTCAACAGAAAGTGTAAATTCTGAATTTGCTATTGGTTTTTCTGTTTTGGTATCTTGATTTACTACTCTAAATGTTACCCTGTCATCATTTGTTATTTTTAATTTTAAATGTACACTTTCTTTAGAGTCCGACATCTTATGTAAATTATCAGTTGCCAATTCTATAATAGTATTAGCTGGTTGTTGTTCTATAGTATATGCAGTAATTCTTCCTTCTGAATTATAGCAAACTTTTATAATAGCATCTTCAATTTTTCTATATCCTGATGGTGCTTGAAGTTCTGAAATTGTGTATTCTATAGTTTTATTTTTAGGAATTTCACCAATGTATTTAGCAACTTCTCCCTTAGTGTTTGTCATAACTCTCCAGCTGTTTGTATTATCAGATTCTTTTGCTGTAATTATATATTCAATTCCACTTAGTTTGTTTCCATAAACATCAACTTTTTCTATTCCAATTCCCATTTGGCTTTCTACTTTTATTTCTACTTGTACGCCTTTTAGTCTTGTTTTCTTATATAGGTCTTCACTATAACCTTGGGTAATTTTTTGGTTTTGTGGGTTGATAATATATGTTCCCTTTTCGTTTATTGTTCCTAAATTTCCATATGAAACTACTACTTTAATTGGATTTATTGCCTTATATCCGCCCATACTTCTAGTTTGTATAATTGTATAAGTTACATTTCTATTTTCATAAGTTGGTGGAACTGAAATTTTCAAAACACCATTTGCATCTGTTATGCTATTAACTGTAGTTTCAATTCCAGTTAATTCATTTTTAACTTTAAATCCTAAACCATATACACCACTATTATAGTTTTTGTCTGTTACTTTTAATGCAATTTCTAAAGTAGATTTGCTATATAGTTGTAATATAATATTTGGTTCTGTTTGAGTATTGTTTTGTTGTACTTTTTTAACATCCAATCTTTCCTTATTTAAAGCATTTACACTATTAATAGTTCCATCTAAGCTGTATTTTACTTCAAATACTTGGTCATCAACAATTTCATATCCTCTTTGTCCTTCTGTTTGGTGAATTGTATAAGTAATTTTTTCTCCTGGATAAACTCTTCCTAATGTTGATATTACATTTGTTAATCCCACTGTTGAAGATATTGTAGCCTTTTCTCCTTTGTCTGATGTAACTTCATATTTAGCATTAATATTTATAGTATGGTTATGATAATCAGACGTTATTATAGACATTGTTGTAATCTTTTTAGTACCAAGTTCAAGTTTTAAAATTCTTGTTCCTACGCCACTTACTGTAACATACTCTGAGCTACTTGTTGCAATTGCAGAAATTCTTCCTAAGCTATCATATGTTACATTAACAATTATTTCAGGTAGTCTTTCAGTATTTGTATCTGTTGTTAATGTTCGTTCTTTTATTGTATATGTTACAGTACTTGAAGCCTTAATTGCTCCTGCCATAATATTTGCTTTTCCTTGTGAATTTGTTGTGGTTTCTATTTCTTTTAATCCTTGAGAATTAATAACCAATGTTCTTCCTGCAAGAGGTGTCTTTGTACTAGTATTTGTTCTCTCAATCTGCATACTTAAATTTGGAGTATATTTTATTTTAATATCTATTGCTAGTCCACTTCCATAACTTACTTCAATTAAAGGACTATTTGATTTACAATTTATAATGTTGCCATTGCTTCCAAAGTATACCCTAATAAAATAGCTTGCCTTTTCAATTGTATTATCATATCCAGCTGGTGTTGTTAAAACATTAAGTTTGTAATCTAAGTATCCATTTGCAATAGTAGAACCTAATATAGTGCTTACTTGACCATTTGAATTAGTTTTTAAGTTAACACTTTGTCTACTATAGTTAGTTTCTTCCAAATAAATTTGTGCACCTATTACTTTAATATTTTCATTAAATCTATCTTGTGCAGTAATATAAAATTCAAATTTTTGTTTATTTTTTATTTCTATATTTACTTGGTAATTATCAAATGTAATCGATTTAATTACTGATCTATCCGCTGTACTAGAAGAAACTACTTGATAAGCATTTGTTATTTTTCCGTCATTATTATATGTTACATTAATAAGAATATTTTTATTTAAAGTATAACCTCTATCAACTTTTGTTTGTTTAAAAACGTAAGTTACAATTTTATTTTTGGGTACTGATTCTAATATTGCACTTGCTTCGCCTTCTTTTGTAGTTAAATTTATTTTTCCGTCAATACCATATCCAGTTAGTTCATATGTAGAGTTAACAGCTAAAGTATCATCTCCATCAGATACATTTTTAATATTAAATTTAGTAACAGGATTGTTTTTAACTGTTATTTTAATTGTATAGGCTCCTGTTTGCTCGATAACATACGCAATTCCTGGTGTTGCATAATTTGCATTTGAAATTGGAGAAATTGATTTTATCTTTCCATTTTCATCAAAATTAATATCTATTTTAATGTTAGCGATAGCTATGTAGCTGCCTTCTATTTGAGATTGTGTTATAGTAAGAGTTTGTTTTGAATTAGTTGCTAATATTTTTCCAAAGTTAATAATTCCTAGTCCAGTACCAGCATCTGTTGTAGTATCTCTATAAACTCCAGTTGTTAACTGTGCGTTGAAACTAGATTTTATTTTATTTGAGTTGTCCATAATATTTTGATCTTCAATAATAATTTTAAATTCGTCTATTTCTTCATATTTAATTTGAAGATCTATGTCAAAAATATCTAATTTATCTGTTTCTGTTTTTATTGAAGCATACTCATATCCAGATAGTAATTTAGAATTTTGTTTGATTATTTTTCCTTCTCCATCACAACTAATTTGAAGAGTTCCAATTACTTTATTCATTGCTTTATATTTGTATCCTAATGGTGCTTGTAATTCTACAATTTCATAAGTAGTTGTTTGACCTGCAAGAGTTTCCCCAACACTGGCATGTGCTATTGTATCAGCTGTTGTAATAACAGTTCCTGCATTTGCAGGTTTATTAGCTTGTCGTACTTGATATTTTCCACCTGCTAATGGTGTTTTGGTATTTTGATCTATTGCCTCTACACCTACAGTTAAAAGTGGTTTACTTTTAATTGTAATAATAATATCTGTCAAATTGTAATATTCTGAATTTTTACTTGGAATTTCAACTGACAAGTAATCTTGTACACTAGTTGGTACTTCACTTGCAATAATTTTTCCTTTTTCATTATATGTTAATGTAAATTCAGCATTTTGTATTGCTTTAAATCCAAAAGCTGGTATTGTATTTATTACTTGGTATGTAATCTTTTCTGAAATGTAATATGGTCCTACATAAAGTTGTGCTCTACCATCTGCTGAAGTTGCTTTTGTATCTCCATATAGTTCTGGCTTTCCTTTTTGTATTATTTTAAATGTATTTCCTGCAAGCATATTAGTATCATCTTCATTGTTAATGTTATAAACTTGCATTTTTACTTTTACTCTATTTTTAGTAATTAATTTTAATGTTGTTGTTCCAATAGTATTATCTTCATCAATTTGTACATAGCCATCACTAGCAATAATTCTTGCATCTACAATTATTCCTTTATTATCATATGTAACAGATACCTGAATATCAGAATCATTAAGCATATATTTTTCATCAATTGAAGATTGTTTCAAAGTATATGTTATAGTTTGATTTTTATATTTTTGGCAAGAGCCAACATCCGTATATCCTGTTCCATCTGATACTATCAAAGGATATGTATTATCCTTATCTGTATTAATTGTTACATCATAAGTTGCAGATTGTATTATTTTTGTTTTGTCAGCGTCGTCTTTTAAGTCTATAAAAATTTTAGTTCTTTCACTTGGAGTTACATACATTTTCATTTCCATATTTACATTAGTTTTTGTGTCTTTTACTGTAGTAACTAAATCAAATACTCCATCTTCTTTGCTTGGTGTACAAGCTGTAATTTTTCCATTTTCATCAAATACAACTGTTAGATCTACTTCTTTTGTAGGTTCATAATCAATTGCATTTGTAACTTGAGAAATGTGGTAAGTAATAGTTTCTCCCTTATATACCTCTCCAATTAATTCTACAACATCGCCAAGGTTGTCTGTCTTTGTTGCTACATCACTATGCTGACCTTTACTATTAGTAATGTCAAACCTATATCCCTCTAAACTATAATCAACTTCTTTGTTAGTACTTTCTACTTTTATTTTCATGTGGAAGTCTTCTACTCTGACATTAGCATTAATATAATTTTTGTTTTGCTCAAAAGTCGTGTTTATATATTTTCCTGTTGTAATTTGCTTATTTACATTTCCATAATCGTCAAAAGTTACTTCTACTTTTCCTCTTTCTGTATAAGTATCTCCTGTTTGTTCTAATATTGTATAAAGAACTGTCTGATTATTATGCTGTGTTTTAAAGCCAATTTCAGTGTTATTATTGTACATTTCTTTTGAAACGCGCTCTTCTTCCACTGCTTGATATGTTCCATCTGCATTTTTTACTTGTGAGGTTGCCTTAAATATGTTTTTATTATAAATTTTATTTCCTTGTATTTCTTTTTTATTAATATTAATTGTAAAATAAGGTTCTATCTCATTAATAATATTTAATTTTAATAAAGTATCTCCTACTGGATCGCCTTCTATTGCTGCTGTTAATGTTGAACCTTTATTTGGTACATTAATTTTTTGTTCCGTTAAAATTTGAGGCTGTCCACTTATTTTTCCGTCTTTGTCATAAGTAACTCTAATCAAAATGTCATTATTTTTGATGTATGATTTTGAACTTTCAAATTCTTCAATTCTATATATCATTTTTCTTAAAGCATGTGCATTTTCAAAGTAGATTTTAGTTAATCCATTATCATCTGTTGGTTGTGAGTAACGAACCTCATTAATAGCTAAATTATTAACTGCATATTCTTGTTCATCCCATACTGTAACTTTATATTTAGTACCACTTAATTTAATAGTGCTATTTTCTGAGTCTGTATCTGTAATTTGCATAACTGGTTTTGTTTCCACTTGTTTATTTTTCATCTGAATATCAATAGATGATATTTCGGTTGTTCCATTCTCGACATTATTTTTGCCTAAAATTACTGTATTTTCTTCTTCATAATCTGAAATTATTTGACAATCTGTTACTGTTCCACTGTTGCTAAATAATATTCTTACTTTTATTGAATCAATTGCTCTATAATTGTCTGGTACATAATATTCTTTTAACACAACATCTATTGTTTGACCATAGTACTTATGTGAGCCTGTTTCTGGTAATACTACCTTTAATTTTGTGTGTCCTTTCTCATCTGTTTTTTGAGAACCATAAGTAAATATCTGGCTTTCTTCTCCTGTAGTTTTGTTTGAAATATGATATGCATCAGTCTGTATTCTTACACCTTGCAATGGTTTACCATTTTCATCTAGTTTTTTTACATTAATAGCAAAATTGTAAATAAGACTGTTATAAATAGTATATTCAACTTTGTTATTGCTTGAGCCTACATATTCAACATTATCAGATATTGTAATTTGTTTTAAATTTTTTACATTTGCATCATCATCAAAAGCGACCTCAAACTGTGTTGTTATAGTTGCTTCATTTTTGTAAGATAGACTTCCTCTTCTACCATTTGAAATTTGTGCTAATTCTATTCTTAGCGTTCTGTTAGCATATGTATTATCTAAGCTAACTTTTCCTGTTCCAGCTTTAATTTCAACAGTTTGGTATCCAAGTGGAGTATATTTATCTCCTTTTTTCTCACTTACAATAACACTTGCTTCTCCATTTAAGTCATAGTTCGTATCAATATCTTTTAGGTTAAGTGTAATTTCTAAAGGATTTGAAAGTGCTTTATTTAGTATACCAATATTAATTGTATCTGTTCCTAAACTGTTATATTTCTTGATGTTACCTATTGCATATTCTTTAGTACCATCTCTCTTAATACAACTTAAGTATTGAATATTATCTACAATTCCTTGTGCACTAATTCCTCCTATTGCAAATTCTTCTGTATCATTTCCTTTAGTAATTTCTGCTGATTTCATTTTTCCATTTTCATCAAATTTTGCAATAAATTTAATGTCTGTTGTATCTCTTCTGTAGTTATATGGTGAAACATTTTGGATAACTGTTAATTCTACAGTTTTATTTTTGTAGTCTTTATATAAATAAATTGAATCTGTACCATTTGTATCATTAACATTAGTATTGCCCCTTGAGTTAGACATTTCATAAATTTCTTTTGAAATTACTCCATCTGAAACAAGTCTGGTTTCTAATGTAACATCACTTCCAGTAATAAATTTGAAACCATGGCTTTGTGAATCTGAATTATCTTTGAAAATTCTTTCTAATTTTTGTGCATTTTCTAGTTGATAATAATCTGTTTCCCATCTATCCCAATACCAATACCAATATGATGACCATTGATATGAATAACTTCTTGTCCAATTTCCATAAGATTTATTAAATACTTTTATAGCTACTGTTGCATTTTCTGGTCTTTCTTCTGCTGGTCCTTCTTGATTAGGATCATCTGGAAGGCCTGGAACATCTGGAACGTCTGGTTGTTCTGTTTCAGACGCTACTTTTGTAGGTACTGTTATTGTTACTACTTTTTTAGTTACTCCATCTACTGTTTTATTTGTTATTTCAACTTTTAATTCTTTTGTAGTAGTGTCTTGCAAGTATACAAGATTTCCATTTTCATCTATTTTTAATGTAACTACTTTTATTTCTTCATCTAGTCCATAACCAACTGCTGCTTTAACTTCTTTTAATAGTATAGTAGTTTTATCTTGTCTAATTGCTAAATCACTAACTTCTATTTCATCATTAACAAGTGTATTTGCACTTATTATACTGCTTTCTGCATATGGCCTAATTTCAACATCATATCTTGAACCTGGTATTTTTTCTCCTTTTGAATTTACTTTTATAATGTCTATATCATAAAGAATTCCAGATAATATGTCCTCTGTTGAATTCATTATTTTTAATGAAATAGTTAATTGATTTTGTCCAGCTTCATAGCTTACTAAACGATCTGATAAAAGTTCTTTTCCTTGTAAATAGCTTATGCCTTTGTAAGTAAGTATTTCTCCTTCTTTGGTAAAACGAACTTCCACATTAATTGTTTTTTCTAGTAGTTTATATGGTTCTACTGTTTGTAACTCTTCTATTTTAAATATATAGCTTTTTGCTTCTGTTGCTACAAAGTTTTCTCCTACTTCAATATATCCATTTGATGTAGTAACAACTTCTTGGCTATATCCTGTTGTTTCTTCTGTTACTCTAAACTTAAAACCTCCCAAAGCTAATTTTTGGCTTGAATCTGTTTTCGCAATTTGGAATTTAACTCTACTATTTCTATTTGAATAAGCATTATCATCTATTAATACATTTCCTTTTTCATCAATTTTAACTTGAGATGAATTAATATTGTTTGTAGAATTTACTTTATAAACTCCTGCATTATTTTTAGTTAATAAAATAGTTTTTGTTTTTTCATCTAATAAATATCCATCTGCTGCCTTAGTTTGAGTAATTTGTATAGTAATATTTTTATCATTTAATAAAGCTGTACTTGCTCTTCCATTATTATTTGTTGTTATAATTTTAGTTGTAATTGAGTCAGAAGTTGACATTTTTACCTTGTATTGTGCTCCTGCAACATTGCTTCCAGCTTCTTTATCCTTTTGTGTAATTACTAGATTGTTATCACCTTCTATTTCATTCATAGTACCACTAATTTCTATATTAGCCACATATTTAAATAAGTCTGTGTCATCATCTTCTGAATAAAATACTTTAACATTTTCTAGTTTTGACATTTGATATGTATCTACAATTCTGTTATTTTCATATTTGATAACTATTATAGGAGTAATTCCTAATACATCATTTTCTATTTCTAATCTGTATAATACTTCTCCATGTCCATCATTTTGTATTTTTATTAATTCTATATTTCCATTTTCATCTGTTACACCAGAGCCTATTAAACTGTTGTCTAAAGTTTTATAAACTTTAACTCCTATGCCCTCTAATGCAACATCTGGATTTTCTTCTGAATTTATTTTTATTTTTATGGCATTTGTACTAGCTTTTTTAATATTTGTTAATTTAACATATACAACACCATTTTCTACTTTTTCAAATACTCCACTCATAGATGCTTGATTATATTCAATGCTTCCATCTGCTTTTCTATTAATAGTAATATAACGATCTACTGTTTCTTTTGCATATCCATTTGCTGCTTCTTCATGAACAAAGGTTAATTTTAGTAATCCTGTTCCATATAAACCATCAGCAATAATATTTCCATCTGAATTTGTTGTATATGTTTGAGTTGTATATTCTAATCCGTCTTCTGTTTCTACTTTAATTCTATATTTGCTTTTTTCAATAGAATTTCCATCTCTATAGTCTGTTACATGAATTTGTGTTGTAAATTTGCTTGTTTCTTTTCTTTGGTTTGCAACTGTTATATTTGCTTTTGTTTGGTCTTCAATTGTAACTGCTTTATTTTCTGCAAATAATTTTTGTGATACTTTAGATACCTCACCATTTTCATTAAATGTTATCTTTAAATATGTATTACCAACATTAATATATTGTTCATTTACACTTACTTGCTCTAAAACATATTCTTTAGTTACATTAATTCCTGCAATTGGCATAGAAAGAATTAATTTTCCATCCTCAGTAACGCCATTTGCTACTTGTACACCATTTTGTTTTAATGTAAAAGTTGTTCCTGATAATAAGTTTTTAGTTTGTGAATCTATGTTAGTAATTTCAAAATTAAAGTTCACTTTTTCTACAAAAACTTTTATTTGAATTATTTGTCCATCTTCACTAATTTGTGTTTGCACATTATCTGAACTTTCTGAATCATTTACTACTATCTTTGAATCTGTTGTATCTATTTTAACAGTTTTATAATCTGCTAATTGGTATCCTACTGCTTTCTCTTTATTCTCTATTTTTATACTGCTAACATCTTTTAATTTAGCTTTTTCCACAAATATTTTTCCATTTTGGTCTGTTTGTGCATTTTTAGCAATTTCTATAAGTATTCCATTTGCTTTTTCACCAATAATATCATAAGTAGCACCTGATACTCCCATACCAGTTTCACTATCTGCTACTTGTAATTCAAGTTTGTATGGATTAATGTAATATGGTCCTGTTACCTTTTCTTTAGAAACTGTTCCATCTTGATTTGTTGCTTTTATGTGTAAATATAGTACTTGATCTGTATAATCTCTAGAAAGTTTAACTGTTTGTTCTGTTGATTTTCCAGAAATAGCTATTTCATTAGACCATTTGCCTGTTGCAACTTCGTCAGTGCTTTCTGTAAAAGCATATTTATATGATTTCAAGCCACTTTCTGCATCTTTCATACTTACAGAAATGTTAATTTCTTGGTTTTGTGTTTCTGCTTGTGTAGGATTTATAGTAATTGAAGGTGCTGTTTGATCTTTTACAATTTGTATAGTTTGTGAAAATTCTTCAGAAGAAATTTTTACACCATTTACTGTTTTTGAAACTACTAAGCTCATCGTATAGTTTCCAAGCCCATATGCACTATTAACTTTAGTAGAAAAGTCTAATAATGGTTGATTTCCGCTATATACTTGTGTATTTTCCTTTTTTACAGTCCATGCATATGTTAATGCTGCACCAGATGGATCATAAGATTCATCTATTACCTCTAGTTTTTCATACATAGATATAGCTCTATTTTTTACTTTATATGATGCTATTGGTTTTACTGTAGTTGCTCCTGTTGTTACATATTTTATTGCACTTGTTTCAACATCTTGGTAATCTGTTACAGTTAGTCTAATCATATATCTAGTATTTGCTTCTAGTTCTTGTACTATTTCTGTTCTTATACTGTCAGAATTAATTTTTTTCCAACTACTATCTGTAAGTTTTTTGTATTCCCATTTTTCTGATTTTATTCCATTAGTTGCTTTTTGTTTTTCTGTATTTTCTGTATTTGCCTCTATATCTAAGTCATAAGAGTCGCTAGTTAATGCAACTTGATTTCCTGCTACTTTCATATTAAAGGTAGCAACAGGTCTTCTATGAGCATATACTTCTGTTACTAATTTATCTTCACAATAAATGTAGTATTTTCCTACATTATCAAAACCTTTTATTAATTCATTAGTATATACTCCATTTAATTCATATTGATATTGTGGGTTTTCATAGTATTTTTCATCATGAATTACTTTCCAAACACCATTTGGATAAGCATCTGTTGGTGTTTCTACTCCTGTAGATGGAGATGTTACCTGAATATTTACTGGCTCTCCTGCAATAACAGTGTTTCCAACTACTGGCTTTATAATTTTTTTAATATATTTCACAGTTTCGTTAATTGCATTTTGTGAAGAATTTCCAACATAAATACCTTTGTTATCATTTTTCTTAATAACATCTTCCATTTGTGTACGGTTTGCTTCTGTTCCCCAGCCAATATAGTAAACGTCATTATTCATTAATTTTGCAATGATAGCTGTTAATTCTTCAGTATTAGAAAATTGTGAATTTGTTTTGTCTTCTGCATTAATTAATACGTGTAATGCACCATCTCTCCATTCTGGTGCTTGTAAAACTTCTGTAAATTTCTTTACAGTTTGTGTTTTTAAGTTAATATTTGTTAATGTAAAGCTACCTATTGAATCACAATTGTGGCTATAATGATCTGAGAAAAATCCATATCCCTCTCCATAGCTTTCTCCATTTTTAAATTGATATACATATTTTGATGATAATCCTCCACCATCAATAGTAATAGCTGTATCAGTTACTTTTACATTTAAATTTCCTGAAGGATTAATGTTTAAAGCACTAATTAATTTAATATCTGTACCTACATTAAATGCTGTAGTATTGGCTCTGTCATATTTAAAGTACCATAATGCTCCATTTGCATTAGAACCTTTGTAGAATGTTGCTCCTGATTTATTAAAACTCAACATATATCCTTCTAGTGTATTATTTGCATTTTTTCTTACTCTTAAAAGCATTCCAGCAGCATTAAAGCTATCACCAAAGTCAATGCTATATCCAAAGTTAAAATCTTGTTCTTGATTTCCATTTGGAATAATCCAAATAGCATTTTTTCCTGGTAGGGTCTTATTTCCTGTCATACTTACATTTTTTCCATTATTGGTGAAAGATACTGAACCTATTGTATAATCAACACTCTTTTCCCAATCAAATGACTCCTGTGTTGTAACAGTCTGTGTATCAATTGCTGATATTTTTATTTTTCCACTGTTAATTTCAGTTTGCGACATTACATTTTGTGCAATTAGTTCTTCCTTTAGCTTTTTCTCAAACTCTGTAAGATCTGCATCTGTTTGTGATTTAGTTAAAATAACATCAACATTTGGCGTTTGACTTATTTCAAGTTTTACTTGTTGAGAAGCATAAGTATAAATTCCAGCACATAATATTGCTGCAATTAATATGCCACCAATTATTTTAATTAATCTTTTGTTTTTTAAGTCTTTCATCTTTCTCTTCCACCTTAAAAATAAATAATATTTCTTATTTTTATATTAACATATAGTGTTTAATAGTTCAAATGTAGTTTTTGCTATATTTTCCAAGTATTACAAAAAGAGTTTTAGTTTCCTTTACGGAAACTAAAACTCTTAATTTCATACCTATACTTTTGATGTTTTAATGACATTTTTGTAACAATTTGTCGTCATTTTAGAGATTTTCTTACGCATAGTAGGATTTTGTCGTTTTTTAATTTTCTACTTACTACTAATTATTGGTATTAACACTTTCTTTCTCTTCTTCATTTTCTTCTGTATTAATATGTGTATTTTTATATACAGGAAGTCCTGTTCCTGCAGGTATTAATTTACCAATAATAACGTTCTCTTTTAATCCAATCAAATCATCAACTTTGCCTTTAACAGCTGCTTCTGTTAATACTCTTGTTGTTTCTTGGAATGATGCTGCTGATAAGAAACTTTCTGTTGCTAATGATGCTTTTGTAATTCCTAGTAATATACGTTTTCCTGTTGCAGGACGTTTTCCTTCTGCTTCAACTAATGCGTTTTTATCCTCAAATTCATGTATATCTACTAATGAACCTGCAAACATATCTGTATCACCATTATCTTCTACTCTTACTTTCTTAAGCATTTGTCTACCAATTACCTCAATGTGTTTATCGTTGATATCAACACCTTGGTTACGGTAAACTTTTTGAACTTCTTGAATTAAGTATTCGTATACTCCTTCAGGTCCTTTAATTGCTAATATTTCAGCTGGATTTAAAGCACCCTCAATTAAAGCATCTCCGGCTTTTACTTCATCTCCATCTTTTACACGTAATTTAGCTCTAAATGGTATTGCATAAGTTTTTGAATCATCTTTAGATGTAACAACAATTTCTTTCTTCTTTTTGTCTTCAACAACTTTAACTTTACCATCTATTTCTGTCATTACTGCTAATCCCTTTGGTTTACGAGCTTCAAATAGCTCCTCAACTCTAGGAAGACCTTGTGTAATATCGGCAACACCAGCAACACCACCAGAGTGAATAGTTCTCATTGTTAATTGTGTACCAGGCTCACCAATTGATTGAGCTGCAATAATACCAACAGATTCGCCAATGTTAACTTCATCACGAGTTGCTAATCCCATACCATAACATTTACGGCAAACACCATGTTTTGTACGACATCCTAATACTGAACGAACTTTTACTGTTTCTATTCCTGCTGCAACAATTTGCTCAGCAATTTTGTCTGTAATCATTGTATTTGTATCAGCAATTAATTCCTTTGTTTCAGGGTTAATTATATTTTCTAATGGATATCTACCAACTAGTCTTTCTTCCATTTTTTCAACTATTTGGTTTCCATCTTTAATATCAAATACCATTAATCCTTCATTTGTTCCACAGTCATCTTCACGAACTATAATGTCTTGAGAAACATCAACAAGTCTTCTTGTTAAGTAACCAGAGTCAGCTGTTCTTAAAGCTGTATCTGCTAAACCTTTTCTAGCACCGTGTGCAGAAATAAAGTATTCTAGTGCATCTAGACCCTCACGGAATGAAGATGTAATAGGAATTTCTACTGTTTTACCAGTTGTACTAGCCATAAGTCCACGCATACCTGCAATTTGTCTTAATTGGTTCATGTTACCTCTGGCTCCAGATTGACTCATCATATATACTGGGTTCATATCATCAAAGTTACTTTTCATTGCTTCTGTAACTTCATCTGTTGCTTTTTCCCAAATCTTAATAACTGAGTTATATCTTTCGTCCTCTGTTATTAAACCACGTTTATATTGTTTTAATACGTTATTTACTTGTTCATTTGCTTCAGCAAGAATTTTCTTTTTAGCTTCTGGTACTTTAACATCATCAACAGAAACTGTAATACCAGCTGTTGTAGAATGTTTGAAACCAGTTGCTTTAATATAGTCTAGTAATTCTGCTGTTGCACTTAAACCATTTGCATTTATTGATTTTGCAATAATTTTTCCTAAGTTTTTCTTAGATACTGCAAAGTTAAGTTCTGGTTCAAATAAGTTTTCTGGTTTTGTTCTATCAACAAATCCTAAGTTTTGTGGAATTCCCTCATTGTAAATTAATCTACCAACTGTTGTTTGAACTTTTCTTGTTTCTAATTTACCATCTATTTCTTTTTGAATTCTTACAAATATTTTAGCATGTAAACCTAAATCATGGTTAAAATATGCTATTTTAGCTTCTTCAGGTGAAGAATAATAATTTCCTTCTCCCTCTTCTCCTGGAACATCCATTGTTAAGTAGTAAGCACCTAAAATCATATCTTGTGTAGGTACTGTTACTGGTTTACCATCTTGTGGTTTTAAAAGGTTATTTACAGAAAGCATTAAATATCTTGCTTCTGCTTGTGCTTCTGGTGATAATGGTAAGTGAATAGCCATTTGATCACCGTCGAAGTCAGCATTGAATGCTGTACATACTAATGGGTGTAGTTTTATAGCTCTACCCTCTACTAAAACTGGTTCAAATGCTTGAATACCAAGTCTATGTAATGTAGGAGCACGGTTTAATAATACTGGGTGGTCTTTTATAACGTCCTCTAGTATATCCCATACTTCTGGTCTTAATCTTTCAACCATTCTTTTAGCATTTTTAATATTATGTGCAATTCCACGTCCAACTAATTCTTTCATAACAAATGGTTTAAATAACTCAACTGCCATTTCTTTTGGAACACCACATTGATATATTTTAAGTTCTGGTCCAACAACGATAACTGAACGACCTGAATAATCAACACGTTTTCCTAATAAGTTTTGACGGAATCTACCTTGTTTTCCTTTTAATAGGTCTGATAGAGATTTTAATGCTCTACCACCAGCACCTGTAACTGGTCTACCACGTCTACCATTATCAATTAAAGCATCAACTGCTTCTTGTAACATTCTTTTTTCGTTACGTACTATAATTTCTGGTGCACCTAATTCTAACAATCTTTTTAAACGGTTATTTCTGTTTATAACTCTACGATATAAATCGTTTAAGTCTGATGTAGCAAATCTACCACCATCTAATTGTACCATTGGTCTTAAATCTGGTGGAATAACTGGTACAACATTCATTATCATCCATTCTGGTTTGTTTTCTGATAATCTAAATGCTTCTACAGTATCTAATCTTTTTATTAATTTTGCCTTTTTTTGTTCGCTTGCTTTTTCAAGTTCTTTTTTAAGTTTTTCAGCTAATTTGTCTATATCAACTTTTCTTAACAACTCTTGAATTGCCTCAGCTCCCATTTTAGCTGTAAAAGAACCTCTACCATATTTTTCTTCTGCTTCACGATATTCTTTTTCAGATAATACTTGACATACTGTTAAATCAGTAGTTCCTTTATCTGTTACGATATATGATGCAAAATATATTACTTTTTCCAAACTTCTTGGTGATACATCAAGTATTAAACCTATTCTGCTTGGAATTCCTTTAAAGTACCAAATGTGTGCAACTGGTGCAGCAAGTTCAATATGTCCCATTCTTTCACGTCTTACTTTTGCCTTTGTTACCTCAACACCACATCTATCACATACAATACCTTTGTATCTTACTCTTTTATATTTACCGCAATGGCATTCCCAGTCTTTAGTTGGTCCAAATATTCTCTCACAAAATAGACCATCTTTTTCTGGTTTAAGTGTTCTGTAATTAATAGTTTCTGGTTTTTTTACTTCACCTTTTGACCATTCCCTAATTTTTTCATCTGATGCTATTCCAATTTTAAGTTTGTTAAAAATTTCCAATTCATCCACTTTTTTTAGCCCCCTAAATATTTTTCTTTTTTCATACTCGTTTAAACAAGCTATACACTGCTGTACAATTCCATATTGCCAACTTGTTTAAACTTTTTGAATGGCTATTTAATTTTATTCTTCATTATCATCAAAGTTATCCATATCTAATAAGTCTTCATCGTCAAGTAAAATATCTTCATCATCTAAGTTTTCTTCTTCATCTGAAAGTTCACTATCTTCTGAATATCCATCAGCTAGTTCGTCTTCATCGACTACTGCAAGTTCTTCTTCCATTTTAGGGTCATCTTTAATACTATTAAAATCAATACCTTCATCAATATTTTCTTTTAATTCTAGTTCTTTGTTATCTTCTGAAAGAAGTTTAATATCTAGTCCTAAAGATTGAAGTTCTTTTACTAATACTTTAAATCCTTCTGGAACACCTGGTTCTGGAACATTTTCGCCTTTTACTATTGCTTCATATGTTTTTACTCTTCCTACAATATCATCAGATTTAACTGTTAACATTTCTTGAAGTGTATATGCAGCACCATAAGCCTCTAATGCCCAAACCTCCATTTCACCAAATCTTTGTCCACCAAATTGTGCTTTACCACCAAGAGGTTGTTGTGTTACTAGTGAGTATGGTCCAGTTGAACGAGCATGTATCTTGTCATCTACTAAGTGGTGTAGTTTTAACATGTACATTACACCAACTGTAATTGGATGATCAAATGGTTCACCTGTTCTACCATCATATACTACTGTTTTTCCATCTTCTCTTAGTCCTGCTTGTTTAAATAAATCTCTAATTTCTTCGTTTGTAGCACTATCAAATACTGGTGTTGCTACTTTAATTCCTAGAGCCTTAGCAGCCATACCTAAGTGAACCTCTAGAACTTGACCTAAGTTCATACGAGAAGGAACACCAAGTGGGTTTAATACTATATCTACTGGTGTACCATCTGGTAAAAATGGCATATCTTCTTCTGGTAATATACGTGAAATAACACCTTTGTTACCATGACGTCCAGCCATTTTATCACCAACTGATATTTTTCTTTTTGTTGCTATATAACAACGAATTACTTGATTTACTCCAGGTGCTAATTCATCTGAATTTTCTCTTGTAAATATTTTAACATCTACAATAGTTCCAGCTTCTCCATGTGGTACACGAAGTGAGTTATCTCTAACTTCTCTAGCTTTTTCTCCAAATATTGCACGAAGTAGTCTTTCTTCAGCTGTTAAATCTGTTTCTCCTTTTGGAGTAACTTTACCAACTAATATATCTCCTGGTCTAACCTCTGCACCTATACGAATAATTCCGTTTTCATCTAGGTCTTTTAAGCTGTCATCTCCAACATTTGGAATATCTCTTGTAATCTCTTCTGCGCCTAGTTTTGTTTCTCTACATTCACAATCATATTCTTCAATATGTATTGATGTATAAACATCTTCTTTTACTAATCTTTCATTAATTAAAACAGCGTCCTCGTAGTTATAACCTTCCCAAGTTGTGAAAGCTATTAAAACGTTTTTACCAAGTGCCATTTCACCATTTTTAGTTCCAGGACCGTCAGCAATTAAATCTCCTGCTTTAACTCTTTCCCCAACACTTACAACTGGTCTTTGATTTATACATGTTCCACCATTTGTTCTTTTGAATTTTCTTAAATGGTAAACATCTACTTCATCTTTTTTATTTCTAATTTTAATTTCTTCACCAGTTACTCTTTCAACTATACCGTCATTTTTAGCAATTACAGTAATTCCAGAGTCTTTTGCTGCTCTATATTCCATTCCTGTTCCTACTATTGGAGCTTCTGTTGTAAGTAATGGAACGGCTTGACGTTGCATGTTTGCACCCATTAGAGAACGTTTTACGTCATCATGCTCTAAGAATGGTATCATTGCTGCTGCAACTGATACTAATTGTTTTGGTGATACTTCAACAAAATCAACTTGTTCTTTATCAACCATTGTAATATCTGCTCTATGACGTACACGAATTCTGTCATTAACAAATTTTCCGTCTTTATCAAGAGGTTCTGATGCTTGAGCAACTATGTATTTATCTTCTTCATCAGCTGGCATATATACAACTTCATCAGTTACTTTTCCTGTTTCATGATCTACTTTTCTATATGGTGTTTCAATAAATCCATATTCATTTATAATAGCAAATGATGAAAGTGCTGATATAAGTCCAATGTTTGGACCTTCTGGAGATTCTACTGGACATAATCTACCATAGTGTGTATA
>CAKOVW010000006.1 GCA_934122125.1 uncultured Clostridia bacterium
AAATTAAGAGTTATTCTTGATGAAGCAACAGATCAATGGGGATGTAAAATAGACAGAGTTGAAATTAAAGATATTACTCCACCAGCTGACATTAGAGATGCAATGGAAAAACAAATGAATGCTGAGAGAAATAAAAGAGCTTTAATTTTACAAGCCGAAGGTGAAAGACAATCTGCTATTACTTTAGCAGAGGGTAAAAAAGAAGCCGCTATTCTAGAAGCTGAAGCTGAAAAAGAATCTAAAATTAGAAGAGCTGCCGGTGAAGCTGAAGCAATTAAACAAGTGGCTGAAGCTAAAGCTAAAGAAATTCAAATGGTTTATGATGCTATGATGAAAGCTAAACCAGATGAAAAATTAGTTCAATTAAAGTCTTTAGAAACTTTAAAAGAGGTTGCTAATGGAGAGGCTAATAAGGTATTTATTCCTTTTGAAGCAACAAATACATTAAGTAGCTTAGGTGCTATTACAGAGGTTATTAAAGAGAAAAAATAATTTTTAAATCCCCAACTAATTTTTAGTCGGGGATTTATTTTTTTTAATCTTCTACAGTATCATCTTTTATATAATATTTTGTACCTAACATTTTGTCTGGCAAATATTGTTGTTCTACCCAATGTTTTGGATAATCATGAGGATATTTGTAGCCAACTCCATACCCTTCTTTTGACATTCCTTCTACTGGTGCATTTCTAATGTGCATTGGTATTGTTCCAGTATCTTTATTTGCCACATCTTCTAGTGCTTTATTTATTCCTAAATAAGCAGCATTTGACTTTTTAGAAGTTGCTACATAAACTGCTGCTTCTGCTAAAATAATTCTGGCTTCTGGCATTCCTACCATAGTTACTGCTTGCATAGCTGATGTTGCAACTACCAAAGCATTTGGATTTGCCATTCCCACATCTTCTGCTGCGGCAATTACTATTCTTCTTGCCATAAACACAGGATCTTCTCCTGCATTTAAAGCTCTTGCTAAATAAAATAGTGCTGCATCTGCATCACTTCCACGCATTGATTTTATAAATGCACTAATATTATCGTAGTGGCTATCTCCATTTTTATCAAATACAGCTTTCCTAGTTTGCACACATTCTTTTAGAATATCATCTGTGATATTTATTATGCCGTTTGAATCCATCTGTGTTGTTAGTACTGCGACTTCTAACCCATTTAAAGCTGTTCTTACATCTCCTCCAGAAGTGATTGCAAGTTTCTGTAAAGTTTCGTCTTTTATTTCTATATTATAGTTTCCTAATCCTTCCTCAGATGTTAAAGACCTTTTTAATACTTTGAATATATCTTCATCTGTTAGCGGTTGTAAATGAAATACCATTGACCTTGATATTAAGGCTTTATTTACTTCAAAATATGGATTTTCTGTTGTGGCTCCTATTAAAATTATAGTTCCATTTTCTACATATGGAAGTAACGCATCTTGTTGTAATTTATTAAAGCGATGTATCTCATCTATAAATAAAATACATTTGCCAGATGGGTTTAATAACACATTTTGTGCTGTTTCAACAGCATTTTTTATGTCTGATATGCCAGATGTTACAGCATTTATTTTTAAGAATTTACATTTTGTTGTGTTACTAATAACTCTAGCTAGCGAGGTTTTTCCGCACCCTGGTGGTCCCCATAATATAATACTAGATAATCTATCTGCTTTTATTGTACGATATAAAATTTTATCTTTGCCTAAAATATGTTCTTGTCCTACATAATCATCCAATGTTTTTGGACTCATTCTGTAGGCAAGTGGTTTACTCATGTCCATTATTCAAAGCTCCTTTTATCTCTATTTTAATCTATCCGGCACGTCGCTTGCACTTTGAATATATTTTTTCTCGACTAAAGCACGAAAAAATATATGTCAAAGTCGCTGTGCCTACTCTAAATATTATAATTTTTTTGCTAAATTTGCTAGTCCCTTTTTAATAATGTCCTCCACTGATAGTGAGGCCACTTCTATTGTTTGTAATGCTTCTACTATTTCTCGTTTGCTATAGCCTAGTACTTGCAATGCACTTATTGCTTCAGATACCTTTTCATCTTCTTTAATAACCTGCTCTATGTTTGAGGCTTCTTCTCCTTCTGCAATTGCAATTTCTTGTTCTTTTTTCAATTTATCTTTTAATTCCAATATTGCTCTTTGGGCTGTTTTAGGGCCTATTCCCGGTACCTTTTTTAATATTGCTACATCATTTGATATAACTGCTAAAGCAAACTGTGATGGCGTAATGTTTGATAATATTCCTAATGCACCTTTTGCACCTATTCCGCTAACGCTTAGCAATAATTCAAACATACGTAATTCCTCATTTGTTAAAAAACCATATAAGCTAACATCATCTTCCCTAACTCTCATAAATGTATATATTTGAACTTTATCTCCTATATTTCCTGTATTAGCAATTGTTGATTCTGGCATAAATATTTTATAGCCCAAACCTCCTGCTTCTACTACTATGTATCCTTTTGTTTTTATTTCCAAAATTCCCTTAATATATGCTAACATATTTTTATCTCCTCTCGTTTCACAAGTATTTTATCATAAAATAAAAATTTTGCAATAGTTTTGCAAATTTTTGTTTGTATTGTTTATCACTTTAAGTATATTTTTTTGGTTGGTATACTATCAAAGTTTTGGTACCTATTCTAAAAATATTTATTTAGGTTGTGTTGTTAATTATTTAATGTTATAATATTTTTATTAAATAAATGTTATGAGGTATTAAAATGGATAATTGGCTTAACAGAACTGAATATTTAATTGGTAAGGATAATATAAATAAGTTAGCAAATTCACATGTTGCAGTTTTTGGTTGTGGTGGTGTTGGTTCATATGTAATTGAGGCTTTGGTTCGCAGTGGAATTGGTAATATTACTTTAATTGATAAAGATGTTGTTGATATTACAAATATAAACCGTCAGCTTATCGCCGATACTACTACTGTGGGTAAGCCAAAAGTTGAAGTTGAAAGAGATAGATTACTTAAAATAAATCCTAATTTGAATATTACTATTTATCAAATGTTTTATGATGCTTCACATGCAGATGAAATTTTAGCTACTTCTTTTGATTATGTAGTAGATGCTATTGATTGTGTTACTTCTAAAATAAATTTGGTTGAGGAATGTACTAAAAGAAATATCCCTATTATTTGTTCTATGGGTACTGGCAACAAACTAGACCCTACTAAATTTGAAATCGCAGATATTAGTAAAACTTCGGTCTGTCCTTTAGCTAAAGTCATGAGAAGAGAACTTGGAAAACGTGGAATTAAACATTTAAAAGTTGTATATTCTAAGGAAGAGCCTAAACGTTTTGATGAAAATAATAAAAGAACTCCAGCTAGCATTGGTTTTGTTCCTTCTGTTGCTGGATTAATTTTAGCTAGTGAAGTAGTCAAAGACTTAATTGTCAGATAAATGTGCCGATTTTTTCCGTTCCCAATGGCAGAATTTATGAATTTTTTCGTAAAACACTTGTATTTTTTTATAATATGTGTTAAACTTATACTTAGTCAATTTTAGATTTCACGTAGGAGGTGCAGTTCAATGGCAAAATGTGATATTTGTGGAAAAACATTAGCTCATGGAAATAAATTAAGTATTGCTCGTTCTCACATTAGTAGAAGAGCAACTAGAACTTTTAAGCCAAATTTAAGAAGAGTAAAAGCTGTTGTTAATGGTGAAACTCAAACAATTCATGCTTGTGCAAAATGCTTACGTTCTGGAAAAGTAAATAGAGCTTAATCTTATGAGTTGATTATAGATAATATGAAAAAAGGCTATGTGAATAGCCTCTTTTTTCGTATCATTTTTCCTTTATTCCAAATAGCAATTTTACAATTCCTCTTAAGCATTTTGGAACTTTTTTTACAACAATAGTCATTTATTATTCACTCCCCTTTTTAACAAGATAACCACATTAGACCGACAATTACAATTACCAGCCCAATAGTAAACAGCCAACCTGATATTGGAAGTAATAATACAAGTAATATTCCTAAACCTAACCCTATAAGGCATACGCCTAATGTTTTTTTCAATGCACATAACATATGTAAATTACCTCCTGTTCTTTTGTATATTATATTATTTTTTTGCTTATCTGTTACCATTTTATGTTGTCATTTATTGAAAGTTTTGTAGTTTTATGTTTTAATATATTTATTGGAGTGATTTTATGAATAAACAAAAAGTTATAGAAATTTTTGAATTATTAAAAAAACAGTATCCAGATGCAAAATGTAGTTTAACGTTTAGTTCTCCATTTGAAATGATGGTTGCTGTAATGCTTTCTGCTCAATGTACTGATGAGAGAGTAAATAAGGTAACTGCTGATTTTTTTCCTAAGTATAATACTCCTCAGGCTTTTGCAGATATGCCGTTAAAGGATATTGAAAATTTAATTCATTCTTGTGGTTTTTATAAAAATAAGGCTAAAAATTTAAAACTTGCTTCTCAGAAAATTTTATCTGATTTTAATGGCGAAGTTCCTAAAAGCATGGAAGAATTGCTTTCTATCCCTGGAATTGGCCGAAAAAGTGCTAATGTAATAATGCTTGAGGCCTTTAATATTCCTCAGGGAATTGCAGTCGATACTCATGTAAAAAGATTGTCTAATCGTATTGGATTTTCTAGTGAAAAAGAGCCTGAAAAAATAGAACAAGATTTGTTAAAGTTATTCCCTAAAGAATATTATGCTGATGTTAACCATATTTTAATTTGGCATGGTCGAAATACTTGCAAAGCTCAAAATCCAGATTGTAAAAATTGTTGTATTAGACATTTATGTAAGTCGTATAAATAGTTGACATTCTCCTTTTAATGGTATATATTTATATTATCATTTAAAAGGAGGTTTTTTATGAAAAAAACAGGTAAAATTTTATTTTTATGTTTTGCCCTATTGTTAGTATTTTCTTCAGTTTGTATGGCAACTGATCAAATCACTACCACTTCTGGAGATATTGCTGTTACATCTGGTGAGCCAGAAAATTCAAATGTTACAACAGTAAAAAATACTAATAATGATATTTATGCGGGCAATAGCGAAGTATCAATTACTGGATACGTTAATGGTAACTCTTTCGTTTTTGGTAAAAAAGTTACTGTTTCTGGCTATGTTAATGGGGACTTATTTGTAATGGCAAATTCGTTATTAATTGAAGATGAAGCTCAAATAACTGGAAATGTCTTTGCTTTAGCTCAAGAAATGACTATCTCAGGAAGAGTTAATGACGTTTATGCATTCTCACAAAAATTCACATTGTCAAGTACAGGAGTTATTGTTAGAAACCTAACTTTATCTTGTGGCAGTACAGTTTTGGAAGGAAAGATTGGTAGAGATGTAAATTTAACAACTGGAACACTTTCTTTTGCTGAAAATGCTAAAAATGTAATTGGTAAAGATCTAAATTATAGTTCTAAACAGGAAACAAACATTCCAGATGGTGCTGTTGTTGGTAAAACTAATTTTTCTAAAATAACTGTTGAGGAACCAACAGCTTCTAAAATAGTTACAAATTATATTACTAATTTTGTTCTTGTAATATTATATGCTATTGTAGTTATTATTTTAACAGCATTTGTTACACCAAACTTTGCAACAAAATTAACTTACAGTATGTCTAAGAAACCTTTCATTTCTGCATTAATTGGTATTGTGGCATTTATATTTATTCCAATAGTATCAATATTGTTGTTATTTACAGTTTTCTTAGCTTGTACAAGTTTTGCTTTAATTACTGTTTATTTCTTAGTTATTTCAATTACAATATCTCTTTTAGGTATGGCAATTGGAAATTATTTTGCAAATAAATTAAGTAACAAAACTAAAACTAAATTTATACTACTTTCTATTGCATCAGTTGCAGTATTATGGTTATTACAACAAATTCCATTTGTTGGTAAATTCATTTCAATATTTACTGTAGTTTTCGGATTTGGAATATTTGTATATTCACTATTTTCTAAAAAAGCATTAGAAGAAGTTAAATAAATAAAGGCTCTGGTTTAACCAGAGTTTTTTATTATTTTTTGTTTAATTACAATATATTACTGCAATGCAGCTTTTATTTCATCTAAATTTTTAATTACACTTTGATACCCATATTCATAGCATTTATCTAATTTTTCAATATCTAATAATCCAACTTTATCAGTATATACATTTAAAACATAGTCGCTTGTTTTTAGTTCTTCCTCTGATATTTTGCTTCCCATAATGTCAATTGTTTTCATCGCAATGTCCATCAAGTTGCTATCCTTTTCTATTTGGTCCGCATCAAACTTTACAGCTAAAACTCTTTCTGCTCCTTGATTTCTTACTTCTTGCACTGGCACATTATCTAATACTCCTCCATCCATAAACGCATATTCTTTTACTCTACAAGGCATAAATACAGCAGGGAAACTACTACTAGCTCTTACTGCTTTTCCTACTGTAATATCTTTAATATATTTAGTTTTATCTTCTGCGTCTATAGGAATATTATTAGTAAATATATATTCTTTTGGTTTCATTATATCTACACTTGGAATTACTAATGGCATTTGTATTTGGCTTATCTTTTCTATGTTTTGTTCTTTTGCTATTTTATTGTATATTTTCTCTATTGACTCTCCATTATTGAAGCCTGTCAATGTAATTTTTTTACTAAATGAGCAGTGTAATAATTTTGATATAAGCGGTAAATGTTTTGTTCCTATTATCTCTTTAGCATACTTTTTAAATAATTCGTGTATTTGCTCAGGTTCAATTCCCATAGCATATAGGCTTGCTACCATTCCCCCTGCACTTGTTCCGCCTATTATATCAATTTTTATATTATTTTCTTTTAGTGCTTTTAATACTCCTGCATGAGCAATTCCACGTATTCCACCGCCAGATAAGGCAACTCCAATTTTCATAATACTCTCCTCATTTTTCTATATTATTTTATTGAAATTGTTCCCTATCTGCTACAATTTTAAACATAAAAGTAAAATCTTCTTCACTTTGCTTTGAAAATAAAGAGATTAAAAAAAATACACTCTTTTGAGTGTATTTCTTATTATTCAGCTGTGTATGGTAATACAGCTATTTGTCTAGCTCTTTTAACAGCTAGTGTAATATCTCTTTGATGAATTGCACATGCACCTGTTGCTCTTCTTGGAAGTATTTTTCCTTTTTCATTAACGAATTTTCTTAATTGGTCTGCATTTTTATAATCTAATTTCAAGTTTTTGTCTGCACATAATGGGCATACTTTTTTTCTTGTTTTTCTAAATTTAGGATTATAATCTTCATCATTGTTTTTCATATTTCTTTTATTGTTCTTTTTGTCTGCCATTTTTCTTTCCCCCTATTCTAATTAAAATGGTAGGTCATCTCCTGAAGAGATTTCAAAATCTGAACTAGAATCTGTAGAAGGCATTGTTCCAAATGTTGCATCAAAATTACTTGCTGCTCCATCTCCATCTCTTTTGCTATCTGCAAAATATGCTTCTTCTGCTATTACTTCTGTTATGTAACGTTTTTGACCTTGTTCATCATCCCAAGTTCTTGTTTGTATTCTTCCTATTATACCAACTTGTTGACCTTTTTTAAAATATTTGCTACAGAATTCACCAAGTTTGCTCCATGCAACTATATTGATAAAGTCTGCTTGTCTTTCTTCTCCTGGTCTAGTAAATCTACGATTAACTGCTAAACTAAAAGAAGCTACTAATGTGTTGTTTGTTTGTGTGTATCTTACTTCTGGATCTCTTGTTAAGCGCCCCATTAAAATTACTTTGTTCATTTTTACACCTCACATTTTTCTAATTATTCTGCTCTTACTGTAATGAATTTTATTACTTCATCCATAATTCTATAATTTCTTTCTAGTTCAGAAATTAGTTCTGGATTTGCTTCAAAGTTGATAACAACATAGTAACCTTCTTTGTTTTTCTTTACTTCATAAGCTAATTTTTTCTTACCAAGTTCTTCAACTTTTTCAACTTTACCATCATTATTGATTATGTCTGTAAATTTTTGAGATAATTCTTTTACTTTATCTTCTTCTACAGCTGGATCAATAATGACAACACTCTCGTATTTGTTCATTATATTCACCTCCTCATGGATATAACCTGCAAATAAATTGCAAGTAAGGATTTTTTTCCTTTTTTAACGTTATTATTATACTATGATTTACCATAAATTTCAAGAGGTTGAACAAAATTTTCTTGTTCTCGTATTTTTTTATATACTTTTCTCTTGAGTTTATATGTTCTTTCATTTTGTATATTTAAATACCATAAATATCCAAGTATTATTATAAGGGCTATGTTATGTATATATAAAATCGATATTGAGGTTAATATTGTTAACAAAATTACCATTATCATTGATATTTTATTTATTATGTTATATGATTTTTCTCTTCCGCATTTTATAGTTACTATCTCTTTTAATATTCTTCCACCATCTAAAGGATATATTGGTAGCAGATTAAATATTGCAAGCATTAAGTTTGCATATATTAAAGTTTCTTTTGATATTGCCATATTTTGTGGCATAAAAAAAGCAATTAATGCAATAAATATATTTACTAATGGTCCTGCAAATGCAATTACTATTTTCTTTATACAAACTTCATTACCTTTTTGTATTTTTTTATTATAGTCTTGTATGTAATTTTTAAATAATATTTGAAAACCTACTGGCGTTATTTTTATACTACTTGTTTTTAGCCCTAAGCATATTCCACATACTAGATGTCCGCATTCATGTATTAACGCTAATATCATCAATAGTGCATATATTTCAATTTGCTTTGTAAACCAAAATATAATTGCAAATAAAAAAATTTTTAAATCAATTTTTATACTCATCTTCTACTCCTTATATTAGAAAAATATATTCTAACGGTGATGAGAGTAATATAATACTTTTCGTAGTGAGGCTGTGTGGACCAGCAAGTTAGAAGATGTTACTAAATTTTTTTCAAATCATTATTAATGTTTGCAAAAATCTTCTTGCGACGCTGGGATGGAACTGAGAAAAATTTTCATATTACTCCCATCACTTCTATTATTTTTATGAATTCTAACAACGCAAGATGCTTATTATTTTAAAAATTTAGTACTAAAGTTGGATCAACAGTCCTATTATCTCTCCTAATTTCAAAGTGTAAATGTGGTCCTGTAGTCTTTCCAGTATTTCCAGATAAAGCTATCTTCTGTCCTTTTGTTACTTTAGCGCCTTTCTTAACTAAAATTTTACTACAATGTGCATATATTGTTGTAATATCTTTGTTTACAATTTTAACATGTGTGCCATACTCTCCCTCATCTGACACTAAACTAACAGTTCCTTCCATTGCTGCTACAACTGTTGTTCCTACTACTACACCTAAATCTATTCCATAATGGTCTTCAGATACAATTTCATCTGCATCTCTTTTACCGTAGTTAGAAGTAACTTTTGCTTTTACTGGTAATTGCATACTAAAATTTTTTTTTATGTATTCAGCATCTATTTCCATTTGGCTTTTCTTGGTTGTTTCATCAACCTTGTTATCCTCCGGAGAGCTTGACCCACCTATTCCTGTAGTTTCATTATTTGCTTGCTCATTTTGACTTGTATTATTTTCTGTGTTTTGCACATTGTTTTCGGCATTTTGTTCATTATTTTCAACATTTGTATTCTGCTCATTATTAGTGTTTTCTGTATTTTGCTGTTCATTATTTGTAAATATGTTAAACTTATCTTTATTATTTTGCCAAAATTCACTTACGCTTGAAGATATGACTTCAAAGTTTATATCTTGACTTAAAAATTCTTTTGTTTTATTTATTACATTTTCAGAAAATAAGTAATTTGCTTCTTTAATTAAAGAAAATATCAAATAAATTAATATGCATAGTAACATTTGTATGGCCATTTTTCTATATAAAGAAAATTGCCTTTTTTCAGTTTTATCCCTTACTTGGGAACTAGACATTCTAACATCACTATTATTTAATTTTCTGCGATAGTATATTTCCTCTGCTCTTCTTATTCTTTCTTCCTGAGATAATGTTTTTTCCAAAAAAATACACCTCTTCCTTTGTAGTTTTATGTTTCATTTATATGTGAGGAAAAAGTGTTTTATTCTTAAAATATGAAATTTATTAAAAGACTTATTATTAAACTAACTAGTAATGTTTGGTTTATTATTCTTAGTCGTTTACATTTTTTATTTAGTTTTTGTATTGACTGATTTTCTCTTTTATTTTTATTTTCAACTCTTGAAATGTAGTCTGTAATTAACATTTGTGCTTCTTTAATTATATAATCCTTTGAATTTTTTATTTTAGTTGGTTCAGAATTGCTTTCTTTTTTTTCTTTTGACGCAGGTTCTAATTTGGGTATTTTTTGATTTTCTTTTAACACAACTATTGCTTCTTCTACTAAATTAGATGGCAAATCTTTTAACACCACAATATTTTTTAAATTACCTGTATTCATATCTTTTTATCCTTTCTTATGTTTATATCTCAATTTTTTCCATTTTATAATTTTTTATACAGGTAATTCAAAAACAATTTTAACAATTTTACCAGCAACTTCATTTGCCAATTTTTCTATTGCATTAACACTATAATTTGGCATATATTCTTTTGTTCCAATTACAGTTTTTATATTTATGTTGGCAGGAAAATATATACTTGAATTAAATGCTTTGCCTATTTCCATTCCACCTCTATTTACATAAGTATTTCCTATCTCTTCTTTATTTCCAATAGCAGAATCAATTAAAATAACTTGATTTTTATTTTCTAGTTTCTTTAAAAAATAGGTAGCATTTTTTAAATGTATTGGACTTTTCATTGTTCCATAAACACTTATTTCTGGGCTTGAATAAAAGGCCTGTTCAAGTTTGTTTCCAACTCTAGGTCCAAATGAATCTGCTATTATTTTATTTGTTCCAATACACACAAAAGTATAATTCATATTTTTCATACTCTATTTTTATTAGTCTTTATCTAAAGAAATTACTATTTTTATATCTTTACTTCTTTGATATTTTTTTATAATATCTTCTGAAAAACCAGCAACCTCGTTTGAAACAACTATTGTGTCATAATTATTTTTTATCAATTCTCTCATTTTGTTATCCGTTTGTTCTAAATCTGACAAGTAAAAAACATCAAACCCCAAAGCCTCTGGCAAACGAAAACTTTTTTTATCTTGCTCATATTTAAGCCATGATATTTTCATTTCAATCACCATTACTTATTGTTTGATGTTTATATTTAAATTATTCTATTTTCTTTTCATTTTTCTAATTTTGTCTTTTTCTTGTTTGCTAACTCTGTTTGATTCAATAATTTTTTGAAGTGCTTTATTGTATGTAAAGTCATCTAAGATATTTTTTTGAAATAAATTCATTGTTTTTTCTGGGAATTTTATATAGCAAAATGAAAGTGCCCATGCTACTGCCATTTTTACATAGTATGCATCATTTTTTATGTTGCCATAAATTTCTAAAACTCTATCTATGTATTCTTCTGTTAAATAATAGTCCATAAGAAGCACCACTGCAAATCTTAGTTCAAATTCATTGTTTGATTTTAAATACTTCTCTGTATATTTCCACATTTCTTCTTTGTGTTTATTTACAAATTTAAAAGATGATACACAACAATCACAAACTGCCCAACTATCAATTATTGGAACAAATTTATCTAAGTAGTATTTTCTTGTTTGCAAGTCTGCTTTCATATATCCTATTACTAACCCATATATTACTTTTTCTTCATAATATTGTATCTGTGCAGTGTTTAAATATTCTTCTGGATTTTCCTTTGCTATTTCTTTTGCAATAATTCTAAGTTTTGGAACTTGAACTCCAATAATATTATCTACATTTGGGCATAATCCACTATGAAACTTTTTATACTTTTCATCTTGCAATTCAAATAGTTTTTGTCGTATGTTCATTTTAAATCTCCTTTCGTCTTTGTGTTGCATTTGTGTATTTTTTTGTGATACGGTTGTATATATGCCAAGAACGATAATATTTTAATTCTTACTTTAACTAGAACTGGAACACATTCAGATTTATTTTAATTTTCTTGTGGTGGATTTAATATCAATTGTATGTCTTCATCATTTTTTAGTTCTTCTGATGCAATATATTCCTTCGCTCTTTTATCTTGTTTTATTGCTGCTAATACTATATCTTTATCTTGTCTTAACCTATTACTTGCATATTTTAATATTAGCCCTTTATTTGTTACAGCTGCTAAAACAGCTTCTTTGTCATCTCTTAATTCTTTTGACACATAATATAGAATTTGTCCATCTATTTTTAGTCCTGATAACATTATTTCTTTATTTGCTCTTAGTTTTTCACTTGCATAACATGCTGTCCAACCAACTCTTGATACTGATTCCATTACTATTTGTGCATTATCTTTTAATCTACTACTTGCAAATTCCAAAGATATTGGATTTTGCTTAACCGCTTCCATTACTACTTCTTCATCATCTTGTAATCTCGCAGAAGCTAAATCTAACAATTTTCCATCTTGTTTTACCATATTTAAAACATATTCTTTGTTATCCGCTTGTTCTACATCAAATTCATCCATTTCTACTTCTCCATATTAACTATCTTTCCATAGCCAATTCCATTTTCTTTCATAGTTTTTACAACATTCATAATATCTTTTGTATCTCCATTTTTTATTTGTACTATTGTTATATGTCCTCCATTGGTTAAACTATGATACTTCGCTTCTATCTTAATTTTATCTTCCGCAGAAATCTTGCACCCTTCCGGAATATGGAAAGAATTTGTGTAACGATTTTTATCTGTTATTCCTTTTAATTTTCCGTAAATAGCTTGGTCTAATTTTATAAATTTATTAGATATTTGTTCTTTTGGCGTCGCAACTAAATTAAAATTCAAGTTATATTTTTCAGAATATTCTTCACATTTCTTTCTCATAAACTCTACTATTTTAATTCCTAGTTTTTGAGTTTCTTTTGACTCTCCTTGATGTTCTCCTGTCAATGCTTTCAAGCATTCTGCTAATCCACTAAACCCTATATTTAAAATGCCATGCTTTAATGCTTTTTTCAAATTATCATTGTCTTTTAATTTCTCGCTGTCTATCCATACATTTTGCTCTAATAAAAATGGGAAATTATATATATTCTTCTTGCATTGTATCTCATATCTTTCTAAAAGTTGGTCTTTTACTAAGTCTAATTTTTCTTCTAATTCAATCCAAAATCCATTTAAGTCAGCTATATCACTAGAAATAATACCATGTTTTATTCCTATTCTAGGTAAATTTATTGATGTAGTTGACAGTACGCCTCTTCCTGCAGATATTGCTTTGTTTGAATCAACTACATTTTCTAATACTCTATTTCCTATGCCTGTATATGCTACTTCTGTGTCATAATCTCCTTGTTTATAATTATCTATATTGAATTCCGCATCTAAAAAGGAAAAATTGATGTTTTTTCTCTTAGTAGCTACTGTGCATGCTAGTTCAAATAGATCATAGTTTATATCTTTCTCATTATAGTTTGTCCCTGTTTTTACTTTAAAAATTGCTACTGGAAACGCACATTCTTCACCATTTCCAAGTCCATTATTAATTGCTTTTAATATTGATTTAGTTACCATTCTACCCTCTGGTGATATGTCTGTTCCAAAGTTAATGCAAGAAAATGGTAACCTATTTCCTGCTCTTGAATGGATTGTATTTAAATCATATATAAATGATTCCATTGCTTGTTCTGTTAGCTTTTTAGTTTTTTCAATTGCCTTGTTATATGCAATTTTAAACATTCTTTTAAGCTCTTCCGATTCTCTGCAGTATTTATCAAATATACTCGGTTCAAATTCAATAGTATTTATTTTTTCTATTTCTCTTTCAATTCCATTTACAGCTATAAACTTATCAAAATCTGTTAACTCTAAATAATCGAAAATTAGTTGTTTTAATTGTTTTTTAAATGTTTTTAATACACCAGGTGCCATATAATAGTCAAATGATGGTATACTTTGTTCACCATATTGATCATTTTGATTTGATTGTATGGCAACTGTTGCTAAATTTGAATATGCTATTATTCCATTTGGCTCTTTTATATAATTATTTCCTACATAGAAACCATCATCATATAATTTGTTTATATCTATTTGGCATGAACTTGTAGTACCTGTTGGAATAAAGTTCATTCCATGAATATATATATCTCCATTTTCATGTGCCTCTGAAAATTTCTTTTTCATTAGGTACGTTATTGCAAACTGTCTTGAAATCGTGCTTGCATACTGAAACATATTTCCCCTAGTTGTTTCATTCTCAGTGTTTCTATCCTTTTTATTTTCTTCTACATTTGCTGATTTTAATCCCAAGTTTTCCAACGCTTTTAAAAATTTATGTTGTTTTTTTTCATCAAAAAATAACTGTCTTGATTGTGCTCTTTTCTCACGGTAACTTGCAAAAGCCCCATAAACATCCTGATAGCCTAAGTTTTTTAATTCTTCTTCTATCAAGTCTTGAATCTCTTCAATTTTTATTTTTTCAGAATCTATTTTTTCTATTCTACCTAAAACCTTACTATATACTTTATTTACATCTGTTTCATTATATTTAGCAGTTTTAGGATCTTCATTTCCTACAATATCACCAAAGCCTTTTTGAATTGCAAGTGCAATTTTTGCACCATCAAACTCAACCTTTTTTCCATCTCTTTTTACTACTATTTTTTTAGCAACTTTTTCTGGAACTTCAATTAACATTACTAGTCCTCCTTGTTTTTTGCTATGTTAATTATATATTTCATATAATTATTAGTCAATAAGTTTGACAAATCTGTTTAGTGTGTGTATAATAATTATAGGAAATGGAGAAACCACAAACGTGGTTCGCCAAGTTAAATGTTTTAGCACATCTGACTCGTCAAAGTTAACAGATGTGTTTTTTATTTATTCCTTATTTGTCCACTGTATAAATATAATTGCTAATAAGGCTACGTTTATGGTTGTTGAAATCATTATTCCTATAACTAGAAACATTAGAAATTCTATCATAAACACCACCTCACTTTCTCAGAGTTATGCTCTGTTATATGTAAAGTGGAAACCACATCTGCTTATTCTCATTTCCTACGGCAAATAGTATATAACATTTGTTCGCAAAAATCAAGTGAATTAAGCAAATAAAAACAAACACACACTCTGCTTGCGATTAGAGTGTGCATTTTTTAACACAAAAATCGGCAACCACTTTTTGTGGCTCCTTATTTCTATATTTATTATACTCATTTATTTTATTATTATCAAGCAATCTGGTTATTTTTACTTATAACACTTCATTTTTATTTTAAATTAGTGATATTTCCGTTAAAATAAAATGTTTTTGATTTGTTTTTTCTCCTTTTAGAGTTATTTATGCTATCTAAGAGTTTATACTGCTATTTGAGTGTATTTTTTTGTTTTTTCTGTTAATATAATGTCATAGAGTCAAACCATTTACGTCTAATAGTTCTTCAGCAAGCACTCTTGATTGACTTGTAATTGAACCAACACTAGAAAACTAACTGTACTTGGCATTTACACTAATTAAATATATGTCAACGTATTTATGCTAACTATGAGTTAGGCAATACACGTATACCAGTAGAAAACTTAATCAAGTTGGCAAAGTTCTATAATGTAGATATGAACTATATTTGTGGTATTTGTGTTGTTTGCAATACTTACCCTATTCATTAACTAAAATAAAAGGCGCAAAAGTTATAATCTCTTAACTTCTGCGCTTTAATTTATTTGTTAGTTAATTTTTATTCATTGCTATTGATATTTTTTATGAGTTATTATATACTATTATGTATAAGGAATGAGAGAATAAGCAGATGTGGTTTGCCTCCATTGAGGAGGTGAGGCTTATGGTAGAAACATCATATCTATTAGCACTAATATACATATTGTTTTATGCTTTAGTAGGAATAACTATCATAGCTCTTACTTCAATAATAGCAGTTGTAATACTACTTTGTAAGAGCAAATAACCAATAAAAAAGACACATCTGTAAACTTGCCCAAGTTAGATGTGTCCAAACTATAATTTAGGCAAAACCACGTTTGTGGTTTCTCCATTTCTTATTTTTATTATACACACTTATTTTTCATTTGTCAAATATTTTCAAAAGTCAAATATTTAAATTTTCGCGTGCTTTCTGTATATTCTTATAGTTCAAATTTTTATTTATTGTAACCACCTTTTTAGTTCTGTTGCCATTTGTGCTGAAAAAAATACATATCTATCTCTTTTTCCTTTTGTATTATCTGCTGGAAGAAATATTGTCCTTTCATTAAAGTTAATATCTGTATCAGTTTTAATTAGTAGACATTCTCCTATTCTCATACCAGTATCAAATATAATTTTAGTAATAACATAGTCCCTATATTCGTGAAATTTTGATACAATAACCAATAAACTTTGGAAGTTTATTGCATTGGTTTAAAATTATTTATTGCATTTCTAGCGAATTTTTTACTTATTCTATTGCAAATAAAGGTACGAATTTCAATTTATTGCTATTAGCCATTTTTAAAAACCGCTTCTACCAAAAGTTTCAACCCCTTATGCAGACTTTAATTCAAGCCTTAATTTGTCGCTAATCATCGCTATAAATTCCGAATTGGTTGGCTTTCCTTTGGCTGCTGATACTGTGTAGCCAAATATGTTTTCAACTGCACTTTGCTCTCCTCTTCCCCATGCTACTTCTATTGCATGACGAATTGCTCTTTCGACTCTGCTTGGTGTAGTATGGTATTTGTCTGCAATTTCAGGATAAAGTTGTTTTGTAATTTGATTAATTACATCTGTATCTTTTATTACCATCATTATTGCTTCTCTTAAGTATTGGTATCCTTTTATGTGAGCTGGTACTCCAACTTCGTGAATGATATTTGTTACTAGTGCTTCTAGGTTTTCTTGGTTCTTCTTTTTATCTGGTGCAATATCTATGTATTGGGCCTTTATTTCTCTAGTAATAAATCCTCCCTTAAACTGAGTTGGTTGATAATTTTTCAACTCTTTCATTCTTTTTATTAAGACGTTTATATCAAAAGGTTTTACAATATAGTATTGAGCTCCCAAAGATATTGCTTTTTGTGTTATTTTATCTTGTCCTACAGCAGACAAAATAATTACTAACGGACTTTTTTCTAAATTAGTTTCTCCTAATTTTTCTAGAACTCCAAGTCCATCCAAGTGTGGCATAATTATATCTAATAATAAGATATCTGGTTTTAGTTCTATTGCCTTTTCATATGCTTCATTACCATCTTTAGCAATTCCAACAATTTGAATTTGCTCTTCCTTTTCTAAATAACTAGATAATGTCATAGTAAAGTCACTATTATCATCTGCCACTAATACCGTAATTTTCTCATTCACAATTCTTTCCCCCTATTTTTAAATTTGTAAAATTTTTACATTTTTTTACTGTCCTAATTATAATATGAATATAAAAATTTTGCAATAGGTTTTTGGAAGTTTTTTCCATTTATTTGTAAAACCCTTTATTTTTATGTATTATTTTTTCATATAAACTTCTTTTGTGACTTCTATGTTTTGTATATTATACTGTTTTTTTACTGTTTCTTGCAATATTTTTTCTTTTTCTTCAGGTATTACTTGTATTTTACAGATTATATTTTCACCATATTCAAGTTCTATAACATTTATATGGTTTTTTTGACAATAATATTGAAACTCACTCAACTTATCATATGTTATAGTTACAAGCATCTCTTCTCCAACTTGTATTGTAACTAAATTCGCTTTTTCTATAGCTTGTTTTGCCGATTCTGTATATGCTCTTACCAGCCCTCCTGTGCCAAGTAAAATCCCTCCAAAATATCTTGTTACTATAACTAAGCAATTTGTTAAGTCTGATTTTGAAAGTAAATTTAGCATTGGAGCACCTGCTGTTCCACTTGGTTCGCCATCATCACTTGCTCTTTCTACAATTGTGTTTTTTTCACAAACTCTATATGCAAAGCAATTATGCCTAGCATCATTGTATCTCTTTTTTATCTCTTTTAGCTTATTTTCAGCTTGTTCTACTGTTTCAACATAATACAAGTTACTTATGAACTTTGATCTTTTTTCAACAATTTCCGCTTCTGTATTGCCTGTAATAGTTTTCATAAATTTCCTTTCCTTACATTCCAGCTGTATATCCAGTAGACCACGCAATTTGCAAATTAAATCCACCTGTATATGCATCAACATCTATTATTTCACCTGCAAAGTATAGCCCTTGCACTATTTTTGACTCCATTGTTTTTGGATTTATTTCTTTTATTGATACTCCTCCTGATGTTACAATTGCTTCTTCTATTGGTCTAAATCCACTTATTTTTATTCTAAAGTCTTGAAGTAAGTTTACTAGATTTTTTCTTTCTTGTTTAGTTATTGAATTTACTTGCTTTTCTCTGTCTATTCCTGATAATCTAATTATTGGTTCTATTAACTTTTTAGGTAATAGTTCATTTAAGCTATTTTTAAACTCTTTGTTTTTTTGTGCTTCAAAATCTCTTAATATACGATTTTCAAGTTTTTCTGCTGTAAGTGCTGGTTTTAAATTTATGCTTAATTCTATTTTTCCATTAGATAACAATTCTTCTACATTTTTGTATCTTAGCAAATGAGCTGAACCACTTAATATTATAGGTCCAGAAACTCCCCAATGTGTAAATAGCATTTCTCCAAAGTCCTCATATATTGCCTTATTTTTTGATGTATCCAATAATTTTATAGATACATTTATTAAACTAAGTCCTTGTAATTCTTTGCATAATTCCAAGTTCTCTTTTTTGGCTGTTAATGGTATTAAAGATGGTTTTATTTTGGTTATAGTATGTCCTAATTCTTTAGCAAGTTCATATCCATCACCTGTTGACCCTGTTACAGGGTAACTTTTTCCTCCTGTTGCAAGTATAATTTTATCTGCATTTATTGTTTGTTCTTGGTCATTTATATTAGCTTGTACACCTATTACTTTTCCAGCCTGTACTAATATTTTTTCTACTTTAGTATTTGTTTTTACTTGTACATTTGCTTTTCTTAGCAGTTTTATTAATACATTTAAAACATCTTTTGAATTATCAGTAGTAGGGAAAATTCTATGTCCTCTTTCTTCTTTTACATTTAGTCCCTCTTTTTTTAATAATTCTATTATATCTTGATTGGTAAAGTTATTAAAGCTACTATACAAAAACATACCATTTCCTGGTACGTTTTGTATAAACTCTTCAATTGGTAATGAGCTAGTAATATTACATCTGCCTTTTCCTGTTATTAATAGCTTTTTACCTAATGCCTCCATTTTTTCTAGTAGTATAACCTTATCTCCGAATATTACTTGCCTTAATGGCTGCCATCATTCCTGCTGGTCCACCACCTATTACAACTGTTTTCATATTTATTCCTCTTTCAACATGGAGCACAGTGTGCTCCGCTACAGTTTTTTCATAGACCACTTAACACTATCTCAACATGTAAGCCACTGCTTTAAGCACTCCCAACTTACCATATTCATAAGTAAGTCCACCTTGCATAAATGCCATATATGGTTCTCTAATTGGTGCATCACATGATAATTCTATTGATGAACCTTGTGTAAATGCTCCTGCTGCCATAATTACTTGATCAGTATATCCTGGCATATCCCATGGTTCAGGTATTGAAGTACTATCAACTGGTGAACCCATTTGTATTCCTTGGCAGAATTTTATAAGTTTTTGCTTATCTCCAAAAGTAATTGTTTGTACTATATCTGTTCTTCTTTGATCAAATTTGGGATTTGCTATATATCCTAAGTTTTCTAATAGCTTACTTGCAAATACTGCTGTTTTTAAACTACTTGCTACAACATGTGGTGCAAAAAATAGTCCTTGTAATATTGGTTTGTTCATTCCTAAAGTTGGTCCAACTTCTTTGCCTAAACCTGGTGAAGTTAATCTTTCAGCAGCTAGTTCTACTAATTTCTTTTTGCCTGCTATATATGCTCCATTTGGTGCAATTCCTCCACCTAAATTTTTTATTAGTGAGCCTACTATGACATCTGCTCCTAAATCAGTTGGTTCTATTTTTTCTACTAACTCTCCATAGCAGTTGTCTACCATTATTATAACCTTATCATTTACTTCACGTATTGTTTTAATAACTTTTTGAATTTTATCTAATGTGATGCTATCACGTAAACTATATCCTCTAGAACGTTGAATTTCGATTAGTTTTATATCATTTCTTGATACTCTATTTTTTATTTGTTCATAATTAAAGTCATTTTCTATCATATCAATTTGCTCATATTTTACTCCAAATGATTTTAATGAACTTGGATTATCTACTATTCCTATTACTTCATCTAAAGTATCATATGGTTTTCCACTTATACTTAAAAATATGTCATTTGGTCTTAAAAATGCAAATAAAGCTACTGTTAATGCATGTGTTCCTGATATAAATTGTCCTCTTACTAAACTGTCCTCGGTATGTAATATTTCTGCAAATATTTTTTCAATTGTATCTCTTCCTACATCTGAATATCCATATCCAGTTGTGCTATTAAAGTGCATCTCTGAAACATTATATTTTTGAAATGCTGATAATACTTTTAAGCTGTTATATTCACATACTTCTTCTATTTTTTTGAATTGTTCTTGTACTTCTAATTCTGCTTTTTTTGATAATTCTAATAATTCATCATTAATTCCAAATTGTTTATACATCTTTTTCTCCTTCTATTTGATTGCTAAATCTTATATCTCCATACCATGCATTTATACGGTAATACTTTCCTATAAATTCTGGCATACTCCATTTTAGTTTATATACTGGTTCTTGTACTACTTCTCCATTTGTATTTATTGATCCCCACTTGCCATCTTTTTTTATGCTTGCATATCCATATTTGTTAAAATCTGTTACCAATTCATAGTCATTTTGCACCTTTATATTACCGTTTTTGTCAACAAATCCCCACTTACCATTTATATTTTTAGCAAATAATGTGTTTGTTGGGAATACCTCCTGTGAAGTTGCAATTTTTCCACTTTTATGAATATATTTAAAATCTGATTCTGAATAAAACATCCAATATTGATCATTTTCCTTTACTTGTTGAAGAGCTCCATTATCCATACTTGCTATTTTCTTCATATCAAAATCATATAATTCAATCATTTGGTTTGATTCCATTCGTAATATATCTGTATCATTTATTCTAGTTATATTATCATATTTAAGTTCAATGACTGATTGTCCTTTAGCGTCAATAATTCCATTTTTATAATCACGTGCTACAATAAAATAATCTCCAAATAAATATTCAATATAGTCATAATTATTATCTATAATTATATTGTTGTCTTTATCAACTACTTTATAAATGTTGTCCTTGTCAACTGTTATATAATAATTTGAATTATCTGTTTCCGTCTTACTAATTACATTTGTTTCTATTAAACTTCCTTTAAGATCATATATATATGTTTTTCCATCATCCTTAGTGGTGTTCAAATAAATTCCTGCTGTATATATAGTAGTATACTCTGGATATAAAATTGTTTCTCCATCTCTACTTGTAGCACCATATTTTCCATTTCTTTGAACTATAAATATATCACTTAACACATTATATTGTATATCTTCATATTCATAGTTTAATATTTCTTTATTGTTTTTTAGCAAGCCTGCTTGTCCATCTTTGAAAGCAATAAAATATAAGTTTTTATCATTAGTTATCTCAGTTACTCTACTTAATTGAGTATATATTGGATTTATAATTGTTGTTCCTTTATAGTTAATATATCCATATCTATAACCATTTTCTGTTTTTTTGCTCACAACAAATCCTGCTGGTTGGTTATTGTCATTTTTTCTAGTTTGTCGAGGTTCCTTTTCATTATAGTAATTATCAGAGTTTACACTTTCATATTCACATTTGATAATTACTTTTCCTTTCATATTTATTATGCCTTCTAATTCATTTTGCTTTACTAGAAATGTTCCTTCTTTGTAGTTAATACTAGAAATTTCGTCATAAACTGCTTTTGTAATTTGTTTTCCTTTTAAGTCTATTAATCCATATTTATCATTTTCCTTATATGTTAATACACTTTTTTCATAAGGTGTAGAATTTATATTAGTAAAAATAGCAATTGCTTGCACATTTTTATATTGTGAAAATAACTCTTCATTTTTTTCATTATATACTACTGTGTCATATTCTTTTGTTTCTTGGTTATACTCTTTTATACAAACAAATACAGGCTTAGATGGATTTGGAATTTGAACAGCCTCATATTTTGCCTCAATTACAATATTACCGTTTTTATCTATTACACCGTACTTTCCATCTTGTACAAGCACAAAGTAATTATATTCACTAATTTCCTCTATTTTATAATTAAATCCTATTTCATTTATAATTGATATTGTTATAATTGCAATTAATATTATAGCTATAGCTATTATTATAGTCCATCTAATTTTTTTGTTCATATAATACACCTCTTAATTTTATTAATTTTCTTGTTTATTTTTGCATACTTTTACCCATTTAATTCTCTTGTCCTCATATTCTTCTATTTTATATGTTAAATATTTATCTTCTATAACAGGATATTCCTCTTCTTCTGGAAATCTACCTAATTTATCAATTAAGTAACCTGATAAAGTTTCATAATCTCCTTCTGGAAGTTCTATGTTAAGAATTTTCTTTAAATCATTTAAATTAACGCTTCCTTCTATTAAGTACGTATTATCATCTAACTTTTTATATTCAACTTCAACATCATCATATTCATCAAATATATTTCCAACTAGCTCTTCCAAAATATCTTCCATTGTAAGTAGCCCTGCTGTTCCTCCATATTCGTCAATCACAACTGCCATTTGCATTTTATTTGCTCGTAATTCTTCAAATATTTCATCTATTGGCTTAGTTTCTGGTACAAAGTATACATCTCTCATAATATCTGCAATTTTTATTTCTTTTCTAGTACTAACCAACTTTAATATATCTTTTAGAAATAGAATTCCTCTTATATTATCAATTGTTTCTTCATAAACAGGTATCCTGCTATATTTGTATTCATCAATTTCATCTAAAAGTTCATATACATCCTCATTTATTTCAATTGCATATATGTCTGTTCTATATACCATAATTTCAGAAGCAATAATATCGTTAAATTCAAAAACATTATTTATTAGCTCTTTTTCATTTTCTTCAATTGACCCTTTTTCTTCTCCTTGGTCAACCATCATTTTTATTTCTTCTTCTGTAACAATTTCTTCTTCTTGCTCTCCTACTCCAAAAATTTTTGAAACTATATTAGTTGACCATGTTAGTAGCTTAACAAATGGTGCTGTTACAACAGAAATACCCTTTATTACTCCTATTGTTGCAAATGATATTTTTTCGTAGTATTTCATTGCTAATCTCTTTGGAACAAGTTCTCCAAAAACTAATGTGAAGAATGATAAGATTATTGTTATTATAATAATAGATATATTTTGCCATACTGCTATACTTAAAAATGGCATCCACTCATTTAGTATTGGTGCTAACATACCTGCAAATGCATCTGAAGCAAATGCACTTGATAAAAAGCCTGCTAGCGTAATTCCAATTTGTATTGTTGCTAGGAACTTGCTTGGATTTTTAAGCATTTTTTGAATTTGCTTTGCTTTTTTATTTCCATCCTTTACTTGTTTTTCAATCTTTGCATCATTTAAAGATATAAACGCAATTTCAGTAGCTGCAAAATATGCATTTAATAGAATTAAAATAAATAAAAAAATCAGTTGTGAAACCATAAAATTTTCCTTCCAAATTATTGTGCTTTTCTCCCAAGTAATTATATATTCTATCTCTGCTTCTGTCAATAAATACATTATAATTTCTGATTGATTTTTATTCCATATTTTGCTATTTTTCTACTTTAAAAACCTGTTTTAGGAAGTTTCTTCTCTCCTACATAAGTTTCTGTTTCTTCTTGTGGGTTATCTGATGGCTTTTCTTCTGGTTCCTTGTAGTTATCTACTTTAACCACAGCTTTTTGATTCAACTTAACTTCTACTTGTATTAAGTCGCTGTATCCATAATAGCCATTAGGTGCTTTAATTTCTTCTAAATAGTAATTTCCTGGTAATAGATGTTGTACTTCAATTAGTCCTTGTTCATTTGTAGTTAACTCACTATAAAGTATTTGCTTATTTGCATCCAATAAATTAAATTTACCATTTTTTAATGGTATTTTTGTATCACCATCTTGCTTTTGAATTTCAATTTGTGTTTTATTTTCTTGGTATGTCTGTTTTAGTGTTGTATCTGCCATTTCATATTCACCTACTGTTATTGCATAATTTTGCCATTCTGCATTTGGGCTTTCTCCATAAAAAATTGGCATTGTTTTTAAATCTGATTTTGCTGTTAGTATAAATTCCCCTGCTTTTTCTAAATCCACAATTGGAATCAATACTTTAAATTTTTCATTAGTTGTAAATTCCGTTTTTTCTATATTGTTAATGTCTGTAATTTTAATTCTTGTATCAGTTGTATTTGTTAAAGAAATAGTATACTTTTTATTTACTGCAGAGGCTTGTACACTATATGTTTTACTTACATACTGCTTATCTTTTTGGTCAACTGTCCAAATATTTTGTTCTGGTTTAATTGTTAATGTTGCTGCAATTTTAGTTTCTGTTGAATTTCTAGCATTTGTTATTATTTTTTTAATTGCTTGTACTGTTCTTTTGTTTGAATCAATATCTTTGTGTGTTGTAAATTTACTCAAATCATAATTATACATAGCATCATATACTGCCATTTTAGTTGCTGCATATGCTTCTTCTACATTATTACACCCCAATTCTGCTGGTGTTTTAAAAGGATAACCATTTGTAATTGCTCTCCAAATCTTTTGATTGCTTAACATCTGATTTATGTCCACTGTATACCTAAATTCTTCTTCTACTCCTCTTTTTCCTTTATTTAAGCAATATACAGGATATTCTACTCCATTCTTTTTATACATTTGTATTTCTACGCCTATTCCAATTCCTTTATAATTAAATAAAACTACTTCTCCTTTTGAATATGGTTCTGCCTTATTTATTGGAATTGTTGCTGCTTTCACTTGACTTTTTCCCACCATTCCTATAAGGCTGCTTGTAAAAGCTATTATTATCATTAACATTGAAATTATTTTTTTCATATTTAAAATTCCTTTCTATATTTTATAATTTGCAATTTCTACTGCTTGAACACATCTTCTGTAATTTTCTCTATTTTCTTCACATGTTATTAGCGTAATTCTGTTATCTTTAGTAGGTTTTAAATAACTCCAATCTGTATCTTGTATAACTTTATTTGTTTGTACTTTATACACCTTTTTACCATTTGTAGTTGTGTATATTATTTCATCACCTATTTTTAAATTTTTAATTTTAGCAAAGAAGTTACATTGATACCCTCTATTGTGAGCTGCTAATCCTACATTTCCTTGCCATTTACTTGTTTCTTCAAAATGACCTATTGCTTTTAATAAAGTATTTGATGTAGTCCCCTCCATAATATGAACATCTAAATCTATTTTGGGAATTTGTAATCTCCATTTTATATTCTGGTTTTCTTTTACTACTTGTCTTTGTGTAGTTTTATTCACATTATTAGATTCTTTCGTCTTTTCCTCATTTTCAGCCTTTTCAATTGTGTCATTTTCAGTTGCTATCTGTTTTTCCTCTTTTTGAATTATAGATTTATGCACAGTTGGAATATAAGAATTAACATATAGTGTTTTATATTCTTCTTTAATTGATATTTTTTTAGAATAAACATCGTTTGAATAAAATTTATTTGGATTAAAAATAGAATTTATAAGTGGATATAAGACCAAATTATATATTAGCAATACAAATAAAGTTAAAGATAATGCTAATAATCTTAACTCTCTTTTAGTATAAGTAAACACATATTTTACACCTGCCTTTATTATGAAATTAATTTGTTTGGATTTGTTTTAGAAATAAAATCCTTTGAAATAAAATTGTTTTGAAAAATCATGATTTAAAACTATTTGTATTTTACAATATGATTTCAAATTTGTAAAGAAAAATCGTACGACAAAATTCGACACTTAATTTTCTTTAAATCCTTTTCCCCAAGTTTCTCTTGCGTTACTTATTATTATGAATGCCTTTGGATCAATTTGTGTAGCAATTTGTTTCATTCTTGCCACTTCATTTCTTGAGCCAACACATAAAAGCATTAATCTATCTGTACTTGTATACATGCCTCTAGCATATATTCCTGTGCTTCCTCTTTGTAATTGTTTATCAATCTCTTTTGAAATTTCTTCATATTTTTGTGAAATAATATACACTATTTTAGTAAAGTTTATTCCTTCAAAAACAATATCTATCATTTTTCCCATTAAATAGATACTAATTGCTGAATATAGCCCAATTTCAACCTTTTTAAAGAAAATAACATTAAGTCCAATTATTATTACATCTACTATTACAATTATACTACTAGTTTTAGCATATGGCTTGTATGCCTTTGCAATATATGTTATTAAGTCAGTTCCTCCTGTTGACGCATTTGCTTTTAATACTAAAGCTAATCCCAATCCTATAAAAATCCCACCATAAATACACGCCAAAAGCCTATCATTTGTAAGAGTTGGAATATTTTCAAATAAATCTATAAAAAGAGAAAGTAAACTTGTCCCTATAATTGATTTAATTACTAACTTTTTTCCTACCTTAAAAAACGCCAATAGAAAAAATGGTATATTCAAAGCTAATATTACAGTTCCCATTGGAAAATCAAATAAATAATAAAATATTGTTGCAATACCTGTAAATCCACCAGTTGAAAGTTGATTTGGTAACAAAAATAAGGCTGTTCCAATTGCCATTATTGCACATCCTAAAGTTAAATAAATCATATCTATTAAAAATTCTTTTACTTTTAAAAATTTTTTTGTCTTTGTATAATTCATAAAAATCACCTATTACTACTAATTATTAGCAATAATTGGTGATTTTATACCTTTATCTCCTACTTTTTAGCTCTTCTAAAATATCTTCATAAGTTTTTTCTATTTCAATTTCAAACTTACCTTTTTTTATGTTTTCATCTGGCTTTATAATTACATCTACATCATAGAACTCTTTTAATTTTAGCACATTTTCTTTTTTATGACCTATAATATTGTTTATGTTTTCCGGATTTGCTCTAATCGTTACCTGCATAACCTTTATATTAAATTTTTTTATTTTTTGTACTATTTCATCATACCACATACCAGACTCTACTAATTGCCTAAATGCTGGGTGATATGGTCCAGCAATTACTTGACTACTTTCCTCAGCTGGGTCTGTAATTTCTTCTGTATTTTGAAGTCCTATTCTTATTACTTCAATTTTAGCATTATTAAATAATTGCATTACATCTTTTGCCCTATCTACTGCCTGTTCAACAGTTAGTGGTATATATTCTCCTGTTTCATATTCTTTTGCTAATGGTGTATTTTTTATTACAAGTACAGGATAAATTCTTACTATTTTAGGTTTAAGTTTAATCAATAATTTTGCAGTGTTTATCTCATCCAATTTTGTGCTTTCTGGAAGCCCTATCATCATTTGGTGTCCTAATATAAAGCCATAAAATCTAATAAGTTTTGAGGCCTTTTTTACATCTTCAAAAGTATGTCCTCTTTGACACTTAGCTAAAATATAATCATTTGCAGATTGAACTCCAAGTTCAATAGTTTTGACATTATACTTTTTCAATCTTTTTAAAATTGATTTATTAATATAATCTGGTCTTGTAGAAATTCTAATGCTTTTTACTTTTCCCTGTTTAATAAATTCATTTGCAGCCTGTAATAATTCATTCTGTTTTTCTTCTTCAATTGCAGTAAAACTACCCCCATAAAAAGCAACCTCCACATATTTTGAATCATCTTTAAAATTCTTTAAATAAAATTCTATTGTTTCTTTTACATCATCTGCAGTTACCTGTTTGGTTTGCCCACTAATTTCTTTTTGATTGCAAAAAGTACATTGATGAGGGCAACCTAAATGTGGTACAAAAATTGGTATAATATATTCTTTTTTCATTTCTACCTCCTTGTCAGTTAACTGATACTTTTGTCAGTTGTTCAAACATCTTCTAACTGACATAATGCTTTTTCGGCAGCTTGCATTTCTGCTTGTTTTTTAGTTTTTCCTTCTCCTACCGCTAATGCTTTTCCATCACAATATACTTCAACTGTAAAAGTTTTGTCATGGTCTGGACCACTGGTTTTTATCACTTCGTAATTTATATGAACAGTTCCATGCTCTTGCAATTTTTCTTGTAATACTGTTTTATGATCTTTCATTCCAACATTTCTACTAGATACTTCAATTGCATCTGCTAGATTTGTTATAATAAATTTTTCTGCCTCTTCTAACCCACTATCAAAATATATTGCTGCAATAACAGCTTCAACACTATCAGCTAAAATTGCTGGTTTTGTTCTTCCATTACTTACAGCTTCACTTTTGCCTAAATATAAGAAATCACTAAAATGATGTTTTTGTGCTACTATATATAAGCTATCTTCACATACAACTTCAGCTCTCACTTTAGTCATTTCTCCTTCTTTTAAATTTGGATAGTGGCTATAAATATACTTACTTGATAAAAACTCTAAAATGCTATCTCCTAAAAATTCAAGTTTTTCGTTGCTTTCTATATGATGTTCATATGCATATGAAGTATGTGTTAACGCATTTTTTAATAGGTTTTTGTTTTTAAATGTATAGCCAATACTTTTTTCTAGTTGTTCCATTTTCTCACTCCTTTCATTAAATTTATTCTATACCATTATACATTATTTTAGGCAAAATGCAAATGAATTATTATAAAAATACTTGAATTGGCAATTAAAATATACATAATTTTCACATTTTTTTCACAAATGTATTGTATGATATTTGTGTTTTAAGATAAAATATATTTATATAATATATAAATTTTGGAGGTATTTTTCAATGAATGATGAAAACAATAATCAAGAATTTAAAAGCATGAGTCCAACCACAACAGAAGCTAATTATAAGGCTTTTAACGATTCAAAAAAGAAATCAAATGGAGCAAGTTTTGGAAAAACAGTAATATTACCATTTATATGTGGTATACTTGGTACTGCAATTACAATAGGTGTATGTATTAATGTTCCAAGCATTAAACAAGCATTTTTGGAAAAATTAGTTGTTACAGATTCTTCATCAAATGATAAAAAATCTGATGAAAATAGTTCTGCAAATATAAATACGCAACTTATTTCACTTCAAGGTTATTCAGATACTGCTGTTGGAGTTGCCAAAAAAGTGCAACCATCAATTGTTGCTATTAGTGTAGAATACTCTGTTAATTCAATTTTTAATCGTTCTTCTACTACTGCAACTGCCAAAGGTTCTGGAATTATTATAAGTGAAGATGGATACATCTTAACTAACAATCACGTTGTTAATTCAACAAGTTCAAGTTCAAGTTCAAGCTCTTTTTATGAAATTGAAAAAGCAAATAAAGTTACTGTAAAATTATACAATGATGATACTGAATATGAAGGAACTATTGTGGGAACTGACTCACAAACAGACTTAGCTGTTATAAAAATAAACAAAGATGGTTTAACTGCTGCTGAACTTGGCGACTCTAGTTCAGTGCAAGTTGGTGAATTTGCAATGGCTATCGGAAGTCCTTTAGGATTAGATAATAGTGTAACTGCTGGTATTATTAGTGCTGTTAATAGAGATGTTACAGATAGTGATGGAAATAAATATACTGCAATTCAAACAGATGCTGCTATAAACTCTGGTAACAGTGGTGGTGCATTAGTAAACAGTAAAGGACAAGTAATTGGTGTTAACACCTTAAAACTTTCTGGTACTGGTGTTGAAGGCGTTGGTTTTGCTATTCCAATTAACTCAACTAAAAGTATTTATGAACAACTTATTCAATATAGTAAAGTAAAAAGACCATATATTGGTGTTGGTGGTATTGATTTAGATGAAAAAACTGCTAAAGCTAACAACCTAGTAGTTGGTATATATATTAAAACTGTAGAAGATTTCTCTGCTGGTGAAAAAGCTGGTTTAAAAATTGGAGATGTTATTATTGAGGCTGATGGAACTAAAGTTACAAAAATGCAAGAACTAAATGAAATTAAAAATAAAAAACAAATTGGAGATACAATAAGTCTTAAAATTTATCGTGATGGTAAAGAAAAAACAATAACTGTTACTCTTCAAGAACAACCTTAAGTATAAATTAAAATATACAATTAAAAGCAGCCAAGTAGCTGCTTTTTTTGTTTGATAGTATAATTGTTGCAAAGTCAATAGTTAAAATATTAAGTAAATTAAAGAAAACGAGAGAAAAAATGAGAAAAATGGTAGAATATTCATTTTTTGTCATTAACAAATTTACATAATTAGCTCAATTTTGGTATATACAAGTATAAGTTATTTGAAATTGTGCACAATATGTAGTATAATTAAAGATGTCGTGCAGTCAAATGCACAACAAAAGGAGTGTGAAGTTTATTTTAAACGAGCAAATTAAATACTATACAAAAGAAAGTTTTAAACTAATTAATTTAGTAGCAATTGCTTTGTTTATTGTCATAACAATAATTTTTATAAAATACAAACTTGTATATAATGTTAGTATTGCAGGAGAACACATTGGATATATTCAAGATAAAAATTTAATTGAAGAACAAATAAATAATATGTTAGCTTTAGAGGGAAACGATAATGTCGCCTTTGTTAATTGCACAACTCCCGAATATACACTAACTTTTATTAGTAATAATACAGAAGTAAATGACGATTATGTCATTGCTAAAATTGAGGAAAATACTAAAATAACATATAAATACTATGCTGTAACTTTAAACGGTGAACAAAAATCAGTTGTAGATTCATTAGAAGAGGCCGAAAAATTAGTTGCAGACATGAAAGAAAAATATGAAGATATAAAATTTACAATTGGTATAAATGAGTTATATACACAAAATCCAGATGAATATGAAACAGTAGATATTAAAGTAGCAACAACTAGTGTAAATACAGAGCTAAAGAAGATTGATGATTCCTCTGTAAATGGTGTTTATTTAGCTCAAAAACCAATTTCTGGTATTATTACCTCACGTTTTGGTAGTAGAGAAAGTATACGTAGTTATCCTCATAACGGCTTAGATATTGCTGCACCTTATGGTACACAAATTAAAGCAGCTTGTGATGGTAAAGTAACATTTTCTGGTGATAATGGAAGCTATGGTAACTTAATTATTGTTGACTGTGGTAATGGTGTACAAATTTATTATGGACACTGTAGTAAATTATATTCAAAAGTTGGAGATACTGTTAAAGCTGGTGATGTAATTGCCGCTGTAGGTTCAACTGGTAATTCCACAGGTAACCACTTACATTTTGAAATTAAAGTTAATGGGGTTAGTGTAAACCCACAAAATTATATTTATAACTAAAAATACACCATTGGGGGATGGAGAATTTTAGCATATTTTTAGTTTGCAAATTAATCACTTTGAATTCACACAAAGGACAAATTATATTGGTATATTATATATGTAGTCAATAATTAATTACTCCGTTATTGACTATAGATTAGTAAAACATCCCCTTTTATTTTCAAAAAGTAGCCATATAAATGGCTACTTTATTTTTGTGTTATTTTAATGGTTTATCTTCCGCCCATTCCGGCCACCGCCGCCTCCGGCCTCCGCCACCGCCAGAGAAGCCTCCTCCAAAGCCTCCTCCTGACGAGAAGTTTCTTCCGTCATAATTTCTAGCAGCTTCTGCACTCATACCTCCCATGTATACTTTGTTTACTGAGGTATTAAATGTATTTAAAAATGATGTATTTAATGAACTGTGATATAACATATGTATATATGCGTATTCATACCCATCTAAGTTTTGTAATTCTGGATATTTAATCTTTAATTGTTTTAATACTTTGTCTGCAATTCCAAATGCTGTTGCAAATACTAAATACTTTTCCCAAAGTTTTAAGTCTGGTACTTCCTTTTCATTTAATAACGAAAAGTCTTCCATATATTTTTTTAGACCTACCCACTTTGCTTTTTCCTCTAGTCCCTTGTCTGTTAAACTATTCTTTTTATTTCGTATATTGAAATGTACAATAGCATTTGCTATCATAAGTATTGCTGGTATTGGCATAATTCCTATAACGGAAATTCCAAACCCTAAATACAAACTTGCTGTTGTTGTATGCTTAGCAACTTCTTTTTCTATCTCTTTTGAGTAATTTTCTTTAGATATTTGATTTTCTTTTACTTTTTCTCCTATTGAATTCACTTTGCTCATGAAAGTTTCACAATGTTTTTTAGCATACTTTTCAAATTCTTTCATAGTAAAGGTTTTTTCTGTTGAAACATTATCTAATATTCCATAAACTACTTGCTCATCTTTTGTTAAAGCTGGCATTTCACTCTTATGATCTGAATAATCTAAAATGTTTATTCTAACTTGTGGTTTTGATGCCGTATTATCTTCTGAAAATGCTACATATTTTTTTAGTGCTAATTGTAGCATAGTTGCAGATAGAACTTTTGATATATTACTAGAAAATTTTCCATTTTTGAAATAATATAAATATGCTGCATCACCTGCTGATGCTTCCTTATCTGGAACATCTCTAAAATAGTCTATATCAGGCATTTTTTTCTTTTTAATCTTAAATGACTCTATTATATTTTTTATTAATTTATATGTAAAGAATACGCTTAATAAAATTGTTGCTATAATATAACCATAATGTATTATTTTAGCAATACGTTCTTCATTTTCTTTGCCTTGTATATATGCTTCTCTTTCTTCATTTGACTTATCTGCCCACTTTTGCTCCTCTGATAATATAGAGTTTAATTTAGCCTTATTAGTTACTTTATTTTTTGTAAACATATTTTCTAAAGTAACAACCCTAGCTTCAACCATTACTCCTGTACTTAAATGGTCTACTTCTACATATACATTATCTGAATTCACTGTAATATTTCCATTGTATGGTCCATGTGCCCATCCTCTTATATTGTTTTTTTCAGTTACTGCCTTAGGTAACTTAATTGTTCCTGTTAATTTTGTTACTGGTATTGTATTATCTGTACCTACTAATTGCCAGTATAATTCTGAGCAGTCTGTATATGTTTTTACCGCACCTACTACTTTGTATTTTATTTGGTAAGCTCTTGACTCATTTCCATTTACTGAAACTCCCCAGGCAATTTCAAATTTATTACCACTAATAGGTAAGCCATAATAACAGTTTTTAGTAACATGATACATTTCTTCATTAATTTTAGTTAGTTTTTGTTCATTTCCCTCATCTACTCTATATACCTCTACATTAGTAATTTCCTTAAATTTAGAACTATCTAAATAAAAATCTTTAAACATTGTATTGGTATTTGTAATTCTTGCATTCCAATTTTCAGTTACATCCATACTTCCATCTTCATTTAATTGAATTTGAAAGTCTAAGCTGTTTAGTCTAATGCTTCCTGCTTGTACCTGATTTGTTAGTAAAAGCACTCCTACAAACGTTGCTAACATAATTAATGTTCTAATTAAACGTTTCTTCATTGTTAGAAATTTCCCCTTTCAAATATTTTATTCTTATATTTTATACAATAAATTTATAAATATCAATAGAAAAATATTAAAAAACAAATATAAAAAAACTCCCTACATAATGTAGAGAGTTTTTGAAGTGTTACTTCTTAGCGTACTCGATCATATATTCCCCAACCAGCAGTGGAATGTTGCTGAGGTTCTGGAACTCAAATCTCTGCTTGACCATTGGGATTCCCTTGATGCTGGGGTTAACCTCGTCCATTCTTTCATAAATCAAAAGAATGGGAATTCCAAAGGCGTTTGCCTTTTCCAGCTCAGCCCCAACTTCCAGAGAAGGAGCTCCCACGTAGGCCACAACCAGTGCCGATTTGGCAATGATGCCAGCATTGGCCTCATACATTGCCTGGCACTCCTTTGTGGTAGCCGTCTTGATGCTCTCTTCCAGCTGCTTCCGATTTTGAGGCGTATATGCCTCAAAGCCATACTTTTCAAATTCCTCCCTCAGCTTTTCGTAAAGCACATTGTTGCCAGTCAGTGCTCCAGAAATATAAACCTGCCGCTTTGCCATATTGTGAATACACTCCTTATAAAAATTCATTCTTACGAATGTACTTTAATTATACCTCAAATTTACATAATTTGCAAGTTTTATACATTTCTATTTTTAGCAGAATAGTTTATTGGTATTGTCCTTTTTTCAAATTTTGGTTCTAATTTATTAAATGCTTTTTGTATTTCCATTATTATTAATGGTAATATTGATATTCCAAAGGTATATAACCATTGAACTTGTGTTAGTGGTACTAATTTAAATACATCTGCCACTGACGGAATTATAACTACTATAACTTGTAATAATGCTCCTAAAATAAACGCTCCCATCAAATATTTATTTTCAAATAATCCTACTTTAAATATTGACTCTTCACTTTTTATATTAAAACTATGTACTAGTTCCAATAGTCCTAAACTTACAAAAGCCATAGTTCTACCAACTTCCACATTATATAAGTAGTTTCCTACACTAAATGCCACTAGAGTTAAAATTCCTAGCATTGTTCCCTCTACTATTATTTTTTGCCACAATCCATCTGCAAAAATTCCCTTTTTATTATCTCTTGGCTTTTTATCCATAATATCCGCTTCTGGCTTCTCTAACCCCAACGCAATTGCTGGTAAAGAATCTGTTACTAAATTTATCCATAAAAGTTGAATAGCCAAAAGTGGCGATTTTAAGCCTAATAATAGCCCAACAAATATTGTTACAATCTCCCCAATATTTGTTGCAATTAAAAAATGCACTGCTTTTTTTATATTATCAAATATATTTCTCCCTTGTTTAACTGCTCCAACTATTGTAACAAAATTATCATCTGTTAAGACCATATCTGCTGCATTTTTAGCAACATCAGTGCCATTTTTTCCCATCGCAATTCCTATATCTGCATTTTTTAGTGCTGGTGCATCATTTACCCCATCTCCTGTCATTGCAACTACAGCACCTGTGGATTGGTATGCCTTTACAATTCTTACCTTATGTTCTGGTGTTACTCTTGCAAAAACAGAATAATTCATTATATTTTTTTGCAATACATTTTGAGGTATTTTATCAAGTTCTTCACCAGTAATAGCTAAATCATTTCCTCTTAATATTCCTAAATCCTTTGCAATTGCTTTAGCTGTTATTATGTGATCTCCTGTAATCATTACAGTTTTTATTCCTGCTTTTCTGCAAGTTGCTACTGCTTCTTTTACTCCCTCTCTTGGAGGATCTATCATTCCTATTAATCCTACAAAAATTAAGTTTTTTTCGACACTTTCACTATCTATCTTAGTTGGCAAACTTTGAGTATCTAAATATGCTATTGCTAGTACTCTTAAGGCACCATCTGCCATCTTATTATTTTGGTTTTCTATTTGTTTAATTCTTTGATAATCTAGTGTAGTTATAGTTCCATTTGCATATACTTTTGAACATCTTTTTAATAACACATCTGGTGCACCTTTTGTAATAATTCTATACCCAGCTGGTATCTTATGAATTGTTGTCATCATTTTTCTGTCTGAGTCAAATGGAATATCTTTTACACGTTTCATTATATTATATAACTCATTTTTGTTTTGTCCTTCTTCTAAAGCTCTATTTACAATCGCTGCCTCAGTTGGTTCTCCTGTCAATTCAATTTTTCCATTTTCTTTTAATATTTCTACATCTGTACACATTGTAGCCATACCCATAATCCATTTTATATACTCTTTATCATTACTTTCTCCATTTATATCTGATATTTTAGTAACCTGCATCTTATTTTGAGTTAGTGTTCCTGTTTTGTCAGAACATATAACACTACTACTGCCCAAAGTTTCAACTGCTGGAAGTTTTCTAATTATACTATTTTTCTTCGCCATTTTTGTTACACCAATTGATAGCATAATTGTTACTATTGCAGGTAATCCCTCTGGTATTGCTGCTACAGCCAAACCTACTGAAGTCATAAACATCTCTATTGGCTCAATTTTCTTTAAAAGTCCAATTACAAATATTAATAAGCAAATTCCTAAACATGCTATTCCTAAAGACTTTCCTACTTCTCCTAATTTCTTTTGAATTGGTGTTTCTGGAGCTTCATTTGTGATAA